>JANNEE010000325.1:0-3211 GCA_031388325.1 Deinococcales bacterium | reverse complement strand
AGATTCTAGGGAAGATAAACTCGGATTGGCAACCAAATCGCGCAGCGCCAGCACCGCATCCCCAGTCTTATCTAAGCGATGCTCGAGTTCACCCAGCAAGGTTGTGCCAAGACCATCTATTGATTTACTCCACGCAGAAATAGGTTTTCCCTCGAGCGCCGTTTTTAATTCTTCATCGCTTGCCACTTGAGGGTCAAGTTTTTCATACGGTGGCGGCGGCGTATACAAACCCCCAGAACGAATGGTGCGAAAGCGATTGCGAGAATTGGTGATTTCCCGCGCAGCAATTTGAATCCGCCCCGAAAACTGGTTTTCGCCGAGTGCCTCGAGAATTAACAAATTGGCATTCCGACCCGTTAATTCAAATAAAATCCTAGCCGCATCCGAACCAACAAAACCAGTCCCAAGACCAAACTCGAGCATCACCACTCGGTCTAGTTTAAGCTGCTGCACAGTTAATAAATCGCCCTTGACCTTATTCTCGAGCGCTCTTTGAAAAGCGTTAGAGGCATCCCCCTCGAGCTTGGCTGTACTTGTATAGAGTGTCGGACTCGGAGCTTTATACTCGAGAACCAAATTCAGGACTTTACGGTTTGAATCCTCGAGCAGTAGCGCGGCAGTGGTTTCGTTCGGAAATACCCAACCGAGGTTACGGGCTGGAAGCCGAACACGGATTTCCTCGAGTTGTGAAGCAATAAAAAGACCTTCCACAAGACTGAGAAGCATAACACTCTAACGTGAATTAGAAGGACTTTAAGTATATTTGGTATGGCTAAGCGTTATGCGCCCCACTTCGTGGCGAAATGCTGACGTACTTCTTCGGTGGTTTTACCGCGCCCAGCTTCACTATCTGTCATTCCTCTGGCGATAGACTGACGGAATAAAACAGCGTACTGCACATCATCCCAAGTTGCATCATCGGGTAGCGTCTCGAGAATCAATTCTTGGCAGGGCGAACACGGGCGACGCAGGCTCAGCGATTTGACTGTGACGCAAATTTCGCCCCAAATTCTGTAAGCGGGTTCTTGAGTCGAGCTTAGAAAGCCCGCGCAAATCTGCATCTAAAACCAAGGCACTGCTACTGACGGTTTTTTGGCTGTGTTCGTGTAGCAAAACTGTGGTCTCATGACCAGAACGTGCAAAAGCAGAAGCAACCCTTGAAGCATCAAGAATAGACTCTGTGACCGCCGCGAATTGCATGGTATGACCGGCAGTATCAAATGCTAAAGTACCTTTGGGTGCTGGTGGAAAACCAGGCAAATGACCATAAAAGTGGACATCTGGGTTTTGCGTAAGCCATTAGCTCATTGAACTGCCCAATCGGTCACACATTTCTGCTCGAGGTCAAAAAGCACGCCAATTTTAATTACAGGCTTCTCTAAGCCATCCGCGTAATGGACTGCATTGATTTGCTGCACAGCTTGTTCGGCAGTTCCAGAGACCTTAAATTCAAAAATAATCTGATGCGTTGGAGTTGCCACGAGTGTATCCATCTGCCCCAACGAAGTCTGGACTTGGCTTTGGGTACGAAAACCCGTACTGGTCAGCATTAAGTGCATGAGTGAATGTATGTACGATTCTCTTGCAGGAAAAATCTCGTAAGGAATACTCGCCAGAACCTGATTGACTTTACTAAAAAGTATTTGCCAATCAAGATTTAAGAGTGCCTTATGCAGTGCCACACCAAATTGCGAAATTTGTGAGGCTGTACTCACCAATTAAACTGCTCGAGAAGGCTTGGCGGACTTCTTGGTTTGGATAGCCAAGCACATACATTTCTTGTTCAAAGGATGTTTTAGTTTGCCGAATGGTTAAATACCCTGTTTGAAACATCAAACCGATTGCATCCAAATACTCGACATCGGTAGTCGTGATGCCACTAATATCCATTTCGGTACTATCAAACTCAAGTGGGTTCAGTTGAGCAGCCCGAATCAGTTTAAGTAAAAAAGTTGGTGTGCCAGTTTCAAACCAAAATGACTTGAATTTCTTTTGTTCTAAAAAAATAAGAAAACTAAACGGACAATACAAACGGCTTAATCCATCCCAAGAATACCCGTTGTACCAAAAAGTAATTTTTTCCCACAAAGCTGTTATTGTCAGGTTTTGCTTTGCAGCTACCGCCTCGAGATACTGAGGAAATACAAGTTCAATCTCTGATTTTGTGTACCCACAAAGTGTGCTGTACTTTTCGTGCAAGCTAATGTCCAATAAGTTATTCAGGTCAGAAAATAAACTAAGTTTACCGATTTTAGAAACACCAGTTAAAAACACCAAATGTAAATGGGCATCCAAGGGTTTTAAGACCCCATAAACACTTTTAAGAATCGCTTGGTGTTCGGTTCGTTTTTCTGGCTCGAGAAGAAAATCGGTAATGGGTTTATCGTACTCATCTATTAAAACCACCACTTTATTTGACTTTGAAAACTCGAGGATAACTTCCCTGAAAGCATCTTGGGCATTATTACTTTTTAATTCGTAGCCATACTCAAGGGCGTTAATTCGCAACCAATCCACAATACCCTCATCAAGATTTTTACTTCTAAAATTCACATTACTAAAGTCAAGCCGAACAATCGGGTGCGGCTTAAAGTCATAATGATTCTCGAGCCAAAGGTCAGTAAATAATTCTTTACGCCCTTCAAACGCAGCTTTTAAGGTAGAAAGCAACAATGATTTACCAAAGCGTCTTGGGCGAGCAAAAAAAAATGCTCCGCCTTCGATAAAAGGCATCATGTACATGGTTTTATCCACATACAAATAATTGTTTTCACGCAGTTTAGCGAAATCTTGAATACCAATTGGTAAACGCATACGTTAATTCTACTCGAGTCTGGGTTGTATTACTGCCCAAGGTATTTCAAAGCGTACTCGAGTTGGAAGTCGCGCCCTTGAGTCAGGGCTTCGAGGTCGAGTAGCACAATTTCGTTTGGGGTGTCAGTTGCAATCAGGTCAACAAAGGTATGTCAGTGTCGGTCGGCTCGAGCGCAGAAAAATCCTATTGGATACACGGTTGCCGGTTTAGCATTCTTGAAATAACGTGCTAAAGAAGCGTTCACAACAGTGTATGCTTTGAGATGCAGAATATTGGACAACTACATGTTTGACGATTCAAAAGCGCTTCTACTTCCATTTACTGCGTAAGTTCTTTATACTGTTTAGGGTGTCGAATATTTCAAAGATGTTTGCATGAATGTATCTCAAAACAATT
>JANNEE010000317.1:0-1507 GCA_031388325.1 Deinococcales bacterium | reverse complement strand
TTGGCGCACATGAGTTGCTAACCCTACCAGCGCCAGTGTTGCACGAAGTCGAAGCGCTCGAGGACAGCGCGATTCTCATTACGATAGTTGCCCCAATAACCCATAACGATTCCATCGGACTGGGCGAAGAAATCAGGGTCTTGTCAAAAGTATAATTTATTGGCTTAAAACTTGAGGAGCTAATTTTTATTTGCTTTTGGGCGTATTGGCTTGCTGCAATGCGCGTAAGCAAATGCGTTCACCACCTTTGATTCTTTCGGCTATGACAATGGTTTCAGGCATCGGGGAATCATTGAGGTCGTTTTTAAGGAAGGCTAGAAAGTGCCTGTAATGTTCTATTGCTACGAATTTATCTTCGACTACAGACAAGCAAGACATGAGTTTCTGATGGTGGTTTTCACTAAGGAACGGGTCGTTTTGTAAAGCTACCCCAAGTGTTGTAACCGAGGTTCTGCACTGACCAAGATTACAATGGAGTTGGGATACGGCAATTTTGGCATGATTAAAAGCTGCATTGTGTTCGTTACGTGTTTTTAGTACCCAACTAGCCGTTTCAAATGGTAAGTAATCGCCAGTGTACAGAGCAAGGGCTTGCTGGTAATACTCGAGTTTTATAGCTGGGTTACTGGCGTGTTCTGCTTGTCTCAGCATGAGGTTAAATTTGTGAGTATCACAAGCCTCGAGTACCCTGTGGTCAAGCTGATAACGGCTGTGCTTTTCAAGCAGTGCTTCAAACCAACCAAGGGCATTGCGGATACGATGGATGGTCACACGGAAACGATTGCTCGAGGCAGCGGTTGGTTCAGTATTCCAGAGTGTATCAATGATTTCTTCGCGGCTTTTTCCGTTCGGATGAGACAATAGATAATAGAATAAGGCGTGGGCTGAACCTGAATGCCATTTCGCAATTTGTCCGTGTATCAGAACCTCGGTTTGACCAAGGGTTTGTATTTTTAGGTCTTCTAGATTTGGAATGACTGGGGTCTTTTGCAGTGTATTCATAAGTTTTCCTGTTGGCAGTTGCTACACGCTTAAAACTATTCGAGTACAATCAAAGATTCACTTGGAGCTTTGGGTGGCACAATTTTGGATTCGCACCCTCCAAAAGTAGTAACGACAGTCAAACAAAATCAGGTGAACTTTAACTAAACTTAAACTGTGGTTGGGCTGAAGAACTCCTCAGCTTGGCTTCAAATTACAATCAGCTTTGAAGTAGCCGCGAAGATTAACCTGAACTCGAGTAAATAGGAGTTCACATGTTTGTGGACTGTACCCCCTAAACCGAGACCACTGAATTGTCAAGATGTCGTGGACTTGAAAGCATCATGTTGTGAAATTTTGAGCCTTGGCAATCAAGCAGTTGTACGGTAGTGGGTTAATTTAGAATGTTTTCAGAGATTTCGAGATTATAGCGATGTACAAATAACCGCAATCGCGCCACATGTAAATCCCAACACTTTGAGAACGACAACGTTTTCCGCACGAACTGCCCTAATCTTTGCCTAAG
>JANNEE010000286.1:0-2666 GCA_031388325.1 Deinococcales bacterium | reverse complement strand
GTTGGTGATATTTTAATTGGTAATATTCGTCCTTACTTAAAGAAAATCTGGCACGCCGATTGTATTGGTGGCACAAATGGAGATGTTCTTGTAATACACATAACCGACAAGAAAGTTGATTCTCGATATTTGTATCAAGTTTTGGCAGACGATAAATTTTTCGATTACAACATGCAACATGCTAAAGGGGCAAAAATGCCTCGAGGCAATAAAGATAAAATACTGGAGTATCAAATCCCTATCCCGCCCCTCGAGATTCAAGCGGAAATTGTTTGTATATTGGATACATTTGCGGAGCTTACAGCGGAGCTTACAGCCCGCAAAAAGCAATACGCCTACTACCGCAACCAGCTTTTAACCTTTGAAGATGGGCAAGCAGAATGGAAACCGTTAGGGCAGATTGGCGAATTTATTCGCGGCAAGCGATTTACTAAAGCTGATTATGTCGAAGATGGTATCAGTGTTATTCACTACGGTGAGATATACACTCAGTACGGTGTTTGGACGGCTCACACAGTATCTAAAGTTCGGTTTGACATGGCAGATTCATTGCGCTATGCACAGCCTAATGATGTTGTTATGGCAGGAGTTGGTGAGACTGTTGAAGATGTTGGTAAAGCTGTTGCTTGGATTGGAACTGAAAAAGTGGCTATTCACGACGACAGCTATGCTTTTCGCCATTCGATGAATCCAAAATATATTTCCTATGCAATGCAAACATCTGCATTCATTGATGAAAAAGCGAAACATGTTTCTCGAGGAAAAGTGAATAGATTATTGGTGAGTGGAATTGAAAAAATTCGCATCCCCGTCCCGCCCCTCGAGACTCAAGCCCGAATCGTGGCTATCTTGGATAAATTCGATGCCCTGACCAATTCCATCACCGAAGGGTTGCCGCTTGAAATCGCGCAGCGCCAACAGCAGTACGAGTATTACCGCGAATTGCTGCTTAGTTTTCCTAAACCAGTGGTGGGGGTCTAAGCGTTTTAGCTCTTGGAAAATAAACTGTCTTCGGTTACGATTTTAACATGTTCACAACTTTCATTAACCCTTTTACTGACTTTGGATTCAAAAAAATCTTTGGCGAAGAAGCGTCTAAGCCGCATTTGATTGATTTCCTCAATTCCCTGCTGCCAGAAGTTGCCCAGATTAAAGATTTGAGTTTTAAGAATCTCGAGCAACTACCTGCCATCGAAAATGAACGCAAAGCGGTTTACGATATTTACTGCCAAGGCACAAATGGTGAGTATTTTATTGTTGAAATACAAAAAATAAAACAAGACTTTTTTAAGGACAGAACACTGTTCTACGCTACCTTTCCAATTCAGCAGCAAGCGCAAAAGGGAAACTGGAATTTCAAACTTGCACCTGTGTACTGCATCGCCGTTTTAGATTTTACTTTCGATGATGACCGAGCAAATTCGCATGAAGTGGTGCATAAAGTTTATCTCAAAGACCAGCATAATAATATTTTCTCTGACAAATTAACCCTGATGTACCTCGAGATGCCGAACTTCAAAAAATCACTCGAGGAGCTAGAAACCAGACTTGATAAATGGCTTTTTTTCATTAACAACTTAGATGATTTACAAAGTATTCCAGAATTACTTAAAGATGAGGTGTTCAACAGTGCCTTTGAAGTGGCAAAATACTCGAATCTTGACCAAAAAGGCAGAGATATGTACGAGTACAGCCTAAAAATTGTTAGGGATAATTTTGCGACTCAGCAAACAGCTTTTCGTGAAGGTCGAGATGAAGGGCGAGCCGAGGGACGAGAAGTTGGAATTGCCGAAGGGCGAGAAGTTGGAATTGCTGAGGAAAAAGCCAGAGCCGAGCAAAAACTGCTCGAGATTGCCCGAATTCTAAGAGCAGCCGGACAAACCTTACTAGAAATCCAAACCAGCACAGGACTGAGTGCCGAAATTCTCGAGCAGAACGAAATTTCTTAGAAGATACTAAAATTTATGCGTTTCATGGGTAGAATTCACTTCTCGAGAACTTAAAGACCTGATAGGAGCGTGTAGCAAATGATGACACCCATTGCCGAATCCAATAATTTTATTGTTTTGGATAAATACACCAAAATTGACCAGCTAGGCAGTGGTTATCAGAGCGAAGCCGATTTGGAACGGGAACTGGTTCAGGATTTGGTCAACCAAGGCTACGAGTACCGCCCCGAACTGACCAGCCCCGAAACAATGCTGGCTAATCTGCGGGTGCAGTTGCAAAATCTGAATAATATGTTGTTTTCAGAGGCTGAATGGTTGCGCTTTGTTGCCGAGTTTTTGGATAAACCCAGCGATAATATGCTCGAGAAAAGCCGTAAAATCCATGATAATTATATTTACGATTTTGTTTTTGATGATGGGCATATAGAAAACATTTACCTTGTGGATAAAAAGAACATTGCTCGTAATAAAGTACAGGTGATTCGGCAGTTTGAACAAAAAGGCACACACGCTAACCGTTACGATGTCACGATTTTGGTTAATGGCTTGCCTTTGGTGCAAGTGGAACTCAAAAAACGTGGTGTGGCGATTCGTGAGGCTTTTAATCAGGTTCATCGGTACAGCAAAGAGAGCTTTAATGCCGATAATTCGTTGTTTAAGTATGTGCAGATTTTTGTTATTTCCAACGGCACGGACAGCCGCTATTTTGCCAATACC
>JANNEE010000256.1:0-8314 GCA_031388325.1 Deinococcales bacterium | reverse complement strand
CATCCCCCAACCGACATGAAAGCCCATATCTTCATGTTGCTGACGGGTAGCTTCGTCTTTGTGCATGGCAATGGCGGTGTACTTTGTGCCAGTCCCATGTGGCTCGAGCAGAATCGTAGCGGTAAAAAAGGCTTTTTCATTGGGTCTGAAATCTGCGCCTAACGCATCGGTAAAGACCAATTTTTGATTGGGGATAATTTCTAAATAACAGCCTGTGTTGGGAAAGTCTTGTCCTTCGGGTGAGCGCATGGTGGTGCTGCATAATCCACCAATTCGCAGGTCTATTTGGCATTCTGAAACTGTCCAAGGGCGCGGCGCAAACCATTTTTTCAGGTGTTCGGGTTGCGTCCAAGCTGCCCAGACCAGTTCTGGTTTTACATCCACAATACGTTCAAGTTTCAGGTCGGTGCTTGGGTTAAAGTTCATGGTTCTCCTTATTTGGCTCGAGAGAGGGCTTGATTTGCATTAAATAACTGTCCAATTGGTCTAAACGGGTTTCCCAGAGGCGGCGTTGGCTGCTTAACCAATGCTCGACTTGTTGGATGGTTTCTGGCTCGAGGTGATAGGTGCGTACCCGCCCAGTTTTTTTTGAGTGTACCAAACCGCTTTTCTCGAGTACCCCAAGGTGTTGCACAAACGAAGGCAGCGCCATTGCAAACGGGCTGGCGAGTTGGCTAACGGTGGCTGACCCAAGACTCAGACGTTCAATCACGGCGCGGCGGGTTGGGTCGGCAAGTGCTTGAAAAATTTGGCTGTACTCGAGTAGTTGCTTAGGCACTTACCTAAGTATAAATGATTGGACTATTCTTGTCAAGTCGCATTTTTGATAAACAATTATGTAACTAAACGATTTTGACATCATAGGCTATGGTATAATGGTCTTGCACTCGAGCCAAAAAAGCCGCATACTCGAGTTGTGCATTTATATTTAGATACCGCCATCGTAGAAGAAGTCCGTGAAATCGCCGCTTGGGGCGTTTTGAGTGGTTGTACCACTAATCCTAGCCTAATTCTGGCTTCGGGTCGAAAATTCGAGGAAGTCATTTCCGAGATTATTGAACTGGTCAAGGGTCCGGTTTCTGCCGAAGTGACGGCGCTGGATACAGCTGGAATGATTAGTCAGGGCAAAGAACTGCGTAAAATCTCGAATCATGTGGTGGTTAAACTGCCGACCAACCCAGAAGGTTTAGCCGCTTGCCGAGCTTTGTCCGATGATGGACACCCTGTCAACATGACCCTGTGCTTTTCGATGAACCAAGCAATTTTAATGGCTCGAGCCGGTGCAGCTTATATTTCGCCGTTCCTCGGGCGTGTGGACGACATCAGCCAAGACGGAATGCAACTCATTAAAGACATTCGCTTGATGCTTGACACCCACGACTTAAAAAGCCAAATTATTGCTGCCAGCATTCGCCACCCCATGCACGTTCACCAAGCAGCTTTGGCAGGAGCGCACATTGGCACGATGCCCGCGAAAATCTTTCAAATGCTGATTAAGCACCCTTTAACCGATGCTGGATTAGAAAAATTTAATAGCGATTGGGAAAAAGCCAAGAAGAACCAGTAAAAATTTGGTATTCAAAATCATAGTTCAAAACTTGGTTACAGATTGAAAAAAATGCTATTGTTACGTTATGAGCGAAAAAATTCAGGATGCACTTCAGTTTCAATTTGCTGCTTCATTGCAAATGCTTGGTAATGCCATTGGTGCTTGCCCAGATGAAGTTTGGGGCGATCAAATCAGTTACTATGAATTTTGGTATTATGCGTACCACACCATTTTCTGGACAGATTTTTACTTGTCAGGTGTACCAGAAGAAGAATTTAGCCCACCTGCACCCTTTACCCTTGGTGAATTTGAAGCCGATATCTTACCGCCGCGAGTCTATCGCCAAACAGAATTACTCGAGTACCTCGAGTCTGTCAAAATCAAGTGTAAATCGCATATTTTGGGACTGACTGCCGAAAACATGATGCAGCACCTCACAATTTGGCGGCGTGATTACAGCCATTTCGAGTGGTTGTTGTATAACTTGCGTCATGTTCAACACCATGCCGCCCAACTGAATTTATTGTTGCGACAACGCACTGATAGCGCACCAAATTGGGTATCAAGGGGCTGAACCATTATTGTGGCTTATGCTCGAGTGTAAGCTGCTCTAAACTTGGCTCGAGTTTGCTGCAACACCTCGAGATTCGCGTTAGGTTGGGCAATCAACTTGGCTTTTTGCAGCCTTTGCGTGGTCTGAAAAGCATTCTTAAAAGTACCAATGCCAAGGGCTGCCAATAATGCCGCGCCTCTGGCACTGGCGTTGCTTGTGCCGCTCGAAAAAAGCGGTTTCTCGAGAACGTCGCATAAGAGTTGTCGCCAGCGTGAGTCGAGTGTGCCGCCGCCAACCAGTTGTAGTTCTGGAATAACCAAGCCAGTCTGCTCGAGGGCGCTCAGTCCGTCGCTAATACCAAGCGCCACACCTTCAAGGGCGGCTCGAGCCAAATGGGGTTTTTCGTGCTGTAAGCCTAAATTGAGGAATGCACCTCGGGCGTTTGGGTTTAAGTGCGGGGTACGTTCACCACTTAAATACGGTAAGAAAATCAGATTTTGGGTGTTGGGTACGCTAAACGCCAAGTCATGAAAAGTTGCCCAGTCTATACCAAGCCAACCCCTGACTCGCTCGAGCGCCAAGCCAGCGTTTTGCATCGCACTCATGGCATAGTATTTGGCATTACTCTCGAGGACAGTACGATAACAATGGGTGGATTTTCCAAATTGAGCGCTTGGGATTGGCACAATAATCTGTGCGCCAGTCCCGACACTTAGTTGGGCTGTACCAGTTTCTAAAATCCCGTTACCAAGCATCGCACAGGGCGTATCGCCGCCGCCTATTGCCACGGGAATCCCCACAGGCAAACCAAGGTGCAGCGCCGCTTCTCGAGTTAAACCCCCAGCAATAACGGTAGAGGCAAGCACTTTCGGCACAATTTTCGGTAACTCGAGGGTATCAAAAATATCCCAAGCCCAATCGTCGGTTTTAAGGTCGTACAGTAAGGTCGCAGACGCATCCGAAGGGTCAGTCGCAATTGTGCCAGTTAAACAAAATCTCAACCAATCTTTGGGCAGTAAAGCCCATTTAACCTCGTCTAGTCCGAAGTTTTTCTTGTACCAAAGCAGGGTTGCGCCTATCATCCCAGCCACAATCGGGTTGCTTAAGCGCTCGAGTTGAGATGTTGCTAATTTTTTGTAGTCCTCGAGAACCTCACTCGAGCGGGTATCTGACCAAAGAATTGCATCTTGAATAGGTCGGCATTGTGCATCACAAAGCACTGTGCCGTGCATCTGCCCAGATAAGCCTATGGCAGAGACTTCTGCCTCATAAACGCCAACCGCTTCTCGAGTTACCGCGCCAATCGCTTCCCACCACTCGAGTGGATTGCTCTCTGCCCAACCGTTCTGAGGCGCAATCACCGCATAGCTTCTCGAGGCTTGACCCAGCACCACCCCATCGGCACTTAACAGCAGCGCCTTGCAAGAACCCGTGCCGAGGTCAAGTCCTAGGAACATAAAAATCGAGGAAGAAAAAAATCTTAAAAAATTGACATTTTACAACTCGCCGATTTCGTCTTGTATAAAAATTATTTCTTAGTGGGCAAGGCATACCTTGCCCCTACAGTTTAGAACAGCTTTTACCGTAGCCTCACCCTTTACGGTCAATGATGATTCATTCCCAAATCGGGAAATTGATTTTAGATAAAGCATAAGCCTTCCTTTTTCCCCTAGCATCACGCCAGTACCTCGTTTGGAATATCTTCGACTTTCATCGCCCCTGTCATAATCGCAACCGTGTCGGACATGCTGATTTTCTTGGGATTAACCACGGCGGCGCGTTTTCCTAGGCGTTGGACATGAATTCGGTCGGCAATTTCAAAAACGTGTGGCATGTTGTGGCTAATAATAATTACAGGTAAGCCACTTTCACGCACTCGGCGGATTAAATCGAGTACCATATTGCCTTCTTTGACCCCTAAGGCGGCGGTTGGTTCGTCCATAATCACCACATGGCGGGCAAAGGCAGCACTGCGAGCCACGGCGACACCTTGGCGTTGCCCACCAGACAGGGTTTCGACGGCTTGGCTCATGCTGCGAATACCTATTTTTAAGCCAGCCATATGATTGGTGGCTTCCTCGAGCATTTTCTTGTGGTCAATCACCCGAAAGAGTTTTGCTAAGAACCCGGGGCGTAGAATTTCGCGTCCCAAAAATAAATTCTCGGCAATCGTCATGGCAGGGGCAACCGCTAGGTCTTGGTAGACGGTTTCGATGCCGTGTTGCCGTGCATCTATCGGGCTACGGAATTTGACGGGTTTACCATCGAGCATAATCTCGCCAGAATCGGGGATGGTTGCACCAGACAGGGCTTTAATTAAACTGCTTTTGCCTGCGCCGTTATCACCAATCACGGCGAGGATTTCACCGGCTCGCAGTAGAAAATCTGTGCCATCCAAGGCGGTCACTTGTCCGTAACGTTTGACCAGATTTTTAGCTTCAAAAATCGTTTCTGTCATGCTCACCTCGAGTTCTTGCCTTTTGAAAGTTGGTCTACTGCCACAGCCACAATCACCAGCACACCAGTAATCAGAATTTGTACCTCGGAACGTGCGCCCATCAGGGTTAAACCACTGCGAAAAACCCCACTGATTAACGCCCCGACGATTGTACCAATCAGTAAACCGCGTCCTCCAAACAGGCTTGTGCCGCCAAGTACCACCGCCGTTATCGAATCTAAGTTCTCGGTCTGTCCTGCGTTAGGGTTGCCAATCCCGTATCTCGAGACCGATAACCAACCTGCAATGCCGTAAATCAGTCCAGCCAAGGTATAGACCATCAGTAAGACACGCTGGGTTGGAATGCCAGTCAAACGTGCCGCTTCTGGGTTGTTACCAACCGCGTACAAGTGTCTGCCAGGGGCAGTGTTACTTAAAGCCCATGAAATCGCGGTGAATAAAAAAAGTGTTAGGGCAATGCCCGTGCCGTAGCCAATGGTGATACCACCAATCGCAATATCTTGTTTGAACCACAGTAATATCGAAGATTCATCACTGACCGTAATGGTTTGGGCTTGGGTGTAAATTTGGGTGATGGCAAAAGCGATATTCAATGTGCCAAGCGTGACAATAAACGGTGGGAGTTTTAAGGTTGTGACCAGTAAACCGTTCAAGAAACCAAAGCCAGTGCTGACGGTTAAGCCTATCAGTAAACTAACAGGGGCTGGCAAGCCAAAATCGGCAGCGAGTTTGGTCATTAACATTGTGCTGAGTGCCATCACCATACCGCACGATAAATCAATCCCACCTGTTAGAATAATCAGGGTTTGTCCAATTGCCAGCACCGCCACAACCATGACCTGCGAGATGATCAAAGCGCCGTTATTGGGGGTCAGAAAATTAGGATGTTGGGTTGCGAAAAATCCAATCGATAAGAACAGTGCCAAAATTGGACCAAGTACCGAAACACTCGGTAATTTCTCGAGCCAATTGCTTTTATTTTGTGTACCTTGATTTGTCATATTCACCCTGACTTTACTCTTTTTGGAGTGATTGAATCGCTATGCTTGAGTGATTGAGAAGAGGGCGCGAATTCGCGCCCTTTTTTGTGCTTGGAGGAGTGGGAAACCCGTTACCCCTCGAGACGGATTTCCCGAAATATGAAGTCGTTTTCCTCGAGACTCATAGCTCGAGACTCAAAGCTCTTCTTAGTTGCCCCAGCAATTGGCAAGTCCGAATGCGACATTCTTGCTACCAATACCGACCAAAGCACGCTTAGCAATTAAGGTTACGCCAGTGTCCACATAGCCTTTGGCTTTGACACCAGTCTTGGCGTACTTAACACCCGCCGCCACGCCCAAAGCAGCCATCTTCAGTGGGTATTGTTGGCTGGTGGCGACAATCACGTTCTTGTCTACGTTACGAACGCCTTCGCAGCCACCGTCTACGCTAAAAATTGCGGCGGTTTTCTTGGCAGCTTTAAGGGCTTGGAATGCACCGGCGGCGGCTGGTTCGTTGATGGTGTAAACCACGTTGATGTCTGGGTTTTTCTGTAAGCAGTTTTCCATGGCGGTTTGACCTTTGGCTTGGTCGCCAAAAGTATCTTGGCTACAAACAACTTGGGCAGTGGTGGCAAGGTCTGCTGTGTCTGCATCAATGTTATCTGCGCCTAAACCAGCCAAAAAGCCGTTGTGACGAGCAATCCCAACTGGATGACCGGGGAAAAGGTCGAGCATCGCAATTTTAAGGGTTTTGCCTTTGAGTTGGGCGGCGGCGTATTCACCAATCAGAACGCCAGCTTTGAAGTTATCGGTGGCGTAAAGTGCGTCTACCGCATCGGCTGGTTCGGTTGGGCTGTCCAGAGCAATCACTTGAACACCAGCCGCTTGGGCTTTTTTGATGGCTGGAACGATTGCCTTAGAATCTGATGGGGTAATCAGAATGGTTTGTGCGCCAGCCGCTACAAAGTTCTCGATGGCAGCCACTTGCCCAGCGTTGTCGCCGTCTTGCTTACCAGCCGCGCTTAAGAATTTTGCACCCAAACGAGCCGCTTCTTTTGAAGCACCTTCTTTCATTTTGACAAAGAATGGGTTGGATTCGGTTTTGGTGATTAAACCAATGATTGGTGACTTGCCTTGGGCAAGTGCCAATGCCAAGGTGCTTACGCCAAGGGCAGCTAACAGAGCAATTTTACGCATGGTGGTTCTCCTATTTTGAAAGAGGGCGAATGACCGAAAATCTGACGGATAATTGAACGCAACACTTGCTCGTTCGTTAAGAAAGCACTTGGATGGGTGGTGGGGCGGTGCTAAAGCGTTGAATAAAATTAGTGGCTAATCTAATCTGAATCGGTTTTTGGGTTCTGCCACGCTCGAGACGGTCAAGTAAGGTTTCGCAAGCCAGGTAAGCCAATTCGTAAGCTGGTTGGGCGACGACGGTAATACTGGGTTGCAAGAGTTTTGCCCAGCGTGAATCGTCAAAACCAACAATGCTTAGGTCGGCAGGAATAACCAGTCCCAAGTCTCGAGCGGCAAAAATTGCACCGATGGTCATTTCGTTGTTGCCGACAAACAGTGCCGTTGGGCGTTCACCTTCGGGTCTCGAGAGCAGATTATGGGCAGCTAAGCGTCCACCATCTTCACGATGATTACCAGTTTGCACAAGGTCGTCACGGTAAGTAATACCCGCTTCGGCGAGGGCTTCTTTATACCCTGTATGGCGCTCGACGGCGGTAGAAATATCAAAGCTGCCAGCAATCATGCCAATCCGTTTGTGTCCAAGGCTGGTCAGGTGTTGTACCGCCGTTTTTGATCCGTCAATGTTATCTACCATGATTGTGTGTGCGCCTTTCAGTCCACTGGCACGGTCAAGTTCGATAACTGGCAAGTTGCCAATTAAACCTAAGTTTTCTTGTGCGCCAGCCGTTGGCATAATAATTAAACCTTGTGGCATGTGGCTGCGTAGACTCTCTAGGGCTTTGCGTTCTTTGTCCGAGTCTTCGTCGGTGTTGAACATAAAGACGGTGTAATCGCGTTTAGCCGCCGCATCTTGAACCCCTTTGGCGAGCATGGCGTTACCGGGGTTCAGCACATCGGAAATGATTAAACCAATGCTCTGGCTTTGTCCGCGCCTGAGCGCACTGGCTAACTGATTGGGTTGGTAGCCAAGTTGATTGGCAATCTCGAGAACCCGTTCGCGGGTTTTGGTGTTGACCAAATCCGGACGGGTAAACGCCCTCGAGACAGTGGCTCGAGAAACTTGGGCGAGATTAGCAACTTGGTCTACATCAATCATTATGGTGTCCTTTTGCAATCGAATGCAGTTATCTCGAGGCGAAATTTAGATATAGAAGGCTTTTTTTGCCAAAATTTATACTTTTTCGGCTTTGTATTGCAATCGTTTGCAGAGTATACGCAGTTTGCAAGACTATTTGCAAGTATCCTAGAATACATAAGGTTAAGGACACAAATCCAAAGAACTTATAGTCTCGAGAAACACGCTAGAATCAGACCATGCACCTATTATCAACCAATCCTTACGCCAGTCACCGTCACTCGAGTTACGGCACATATGGCGCGGTTGCCACCAGCCAAGCGTTGGCGGCTCAGGCTGGGCTGCAAATACTGCGGGCTGGAGGAAACGCGGTAGATGCGGCGATTGCCACTGCCGCTTGCCTAACGGTCGTCGAACCCACCAGCAATGGTATCGGCGGCGATGCCTTTGCGCTTGTTTGGGACGGCACAAAACTGCATGGTTTGAACGCCTCGGGACGCTC
>JANNEE010000222.1:0-3791 GCA_031388325.1 Deinococcales bacterium | reverse complement strand
CACGTTCTTTTAGTGATGGTAAATTGCCACGCAAGGTGACACGCCCAGCCATGACCTCGATGGAGATTGTTTTACTGTTTAGTTCGGCACTGCGCTCAAAAGCATTTTTGATACTGGTTTCGATGCTGTGTGGCTGGACTTGGGTTTGGCTACTGGCTTTGATTTTCAGGTTGTTGCTAACCCCACGCACGCCAACCAAACTATTCATGGTTTGGTGTGCCTGACGGCGCTGAAACTCCCAATGAACTTCGCCCTCGAGTGTTACCCAACCATTTTGCACCTTGACTTTGATACTTTCACGTGGCACAAGCCAACTCCACTCGAGGGCTTCAACGGCGGCTTGGGCGATGTCGGTATCGTTGCGGATATGGTTCGAGGGCAGATTGACTTTCATCTCATCGGCAATGCCAAAAACGCCAGCAACCCGTTCAATTACCCTCGAGATTGCCATTTTGCCAGCAAATGAATCCACTGTTCCGGTCAATGTGACCACGCCACTATTAGCAGTTACGCCAACATGAGCCGCGTTGACACTCGGTTCAAAATCGAGTTCGGCGAGAACATCTTCTTGTAGTTGTTTATCGGTTTTCATGGTGACTCCTGTTTAGTACCAAGCTGTTTGAACAAAGTTTGCCTGCAAAAGTTGGTTGCCAAAGTAATGGTCTTCAAATGCGCCTGTTTGTACTTCAATCACATGCGTATTGGCTTTATTAACCCGCACGGTCAGGACACCAAACTCGAGAAAAGCACAACCGCCGTGCATCTCAAGTTCGCCAATTAAAACCATCGAACGAAAAACTTCACCACTCGGACGTTCATGCCATAAGTAGCTTGTGGCTTCTAGACTTGGCTCGAGTTTGGCTGCCACCGATAAAAGATTGTTTTCTAAAGTGACAATAATGTTCTCTGGTCTTGCACCTGGTACGTTTATGCGAATCAGTAAGTGGTCTGGTTGCTCGAGAACATCGGCATAAAGCAGCATTGGCTGGCTCTTAAGAATAACTTCGGGACTGAAACTTAAGCCGACCAACGGACTTAAGGCTGGTAAATCATCGCTAGGCTGGTTTGGGATATAAAACATTTTTCCTCCGTTTTTGGATGGCGAATTTTACGGCTTTGACTGACTTTGGGATTTATGTATTTTGTGCAAATGCTTTTTAACGGCTGCTTTGGTCAACCATCTGCGCCTGACTGTTTCAGCTTTTTTACTCAGCAGCACCGTATCCCCTTCGACTGATAAAACCCACTCGAGCGGAATAAAACGGCGTTTACCATCTGGTGTATCGCGTTTACGCAATTTTATAAAAAGATCGTTTTTTATGCCTGAAACCGTCCCAACAAATGTTTTGGCGGTTTTGATACAACTTTCTATGTACATATTGGCATGAATCCGATCTGACATATCCGAGGCTTTACTTGGCATAATTTCTTTCATGATTTTGGTCCTTTGTTTGCCAGCCGCATTTTTTGAACGCATTCTTAGATGCCACCCACCATAATTTGATTGTTGACCGTCATCACCCCCGCCGCGTTCCAAGCCACTCGGCTAGCGGTGTCACGTTCAGTCCATGTGGGCAAGTTGCCTTCGAGCGTGACATTGCCGTTGTCCACGGTTACATGAACTTGTTTTGCGTTAAAGTTGGCACTGCGCTTAAAGGCAGCTTCGATTTTTTCACGCACGTCGGTACTTGTCAGGTACGGTTTTAAGGTTATTCGATTGTGAATACCTTGAACCCCGCGTAAATGAATAACCGCATCGTAGACATTTTGCTTTTGGTACTGCCAATCCACTGCACCCTCGAGTGTAATGATCCCTTGTTCAACCATAATTTGAATCTGTTCTTCGGCAATAGCCACACTCCATTGGATTGCCAATCGAGCGGCTTGGGCAATTTCGCTATCTGTTTGTTCAGTATTGGGAAAAGTTTGAACGGTTAATTCCTCGGCAATCCCGCTCACGCCAGCCACTCGCTTTACGGCTCGTTCGATGCTCCATTTTTCATAAAAATTTGGCACACTGCCAGATAAAGTAACAATGCCATTCAAGGTTGCCACCGAGATTTTTTTGGTCTCAATGCTTGGGTCATATTCCAGTTCGGCAATAATATCTTCTCGAAGTTGCTGATCGGTTTTCATGTTGCTCCTGATAAAAGTCTCACTCGAGATGCACGGCATCATCTCGAGTGGCAAGAAGCGAGTTAGGATTTTCTTGGGGGTTTCACCTCTCAGGTCATGGTGTTGTTAAGCGCCGATTTGATTGTTATTGACGTGCTTCACCTTGGGCGATTTCAAATAAAAACCAAACCCGACGTTCGGTTTGGTCAAGGTAACTCTGTAAAACATCGCTGCTGACGGTATCGTTATTCTCTTCGCAAACACTGATGGCAGTGCGTTGACAACGTGCCATATGTTGGTTATCGCTCAGTAATCGTTTGACCATTTCCAGTGGTTTAACCAAATCGTCTTCGTCGTCTTTAATTTGTTGCAACTTGGCAATTTGCGAAATTGAATGTAGTGTAGTCGCACCAAGTTTACGCACCCGTTCGGCAAGTGGGTCTACCGACTCGAGAAGTTGCTCGGCATGGGTGTCAAAAAGTTCGTGTAGTTCCTTAAAACTTGCACCGTACAAATGCCAATGGTAATTTTTGGTTTTGATATACAAAGCCAAAGCATCGGCAATTAAAGCATTCAGGCTTTGACTAACTGCTTGTACTTCTTTTGCACTCAAATCAGTTGGTGTAGCAAGCATGGTTGGGGCAAATGTTGTCATGAATCACTCCTGTTTTAATACCAAGCATCTATTTCTGCTCGAGAAGTTTCGAGTCAGGGCTTAATCAACTTATTTTGAATCGAGCGACTTTTAAGCAGTTGAATAAAAACTGAGGCTTGCCTGAATTTTGCTAAATCATGTCTTCAGGTCGGCTTCAGGAGAAAGACAGGGCATGTTCAAAGGCTATTTGTACAGTCATGTCATTCAAACGCCGAGCGCTATGAATGGCAAGAAGGAGGTTTGTATGGATTGGATTGCGGTTATTTTAGTTGGTGGTTTAATAGGTTGGCTAGCCAGCCTTGTGATGAAAACCAACGGTCAACAAGGTGCAATTGCCAATGTGCTGATTGGTATTTTTGGGGCTGCCTTAGGACGCTGGATTTTTGGTGATTTACTCAATATCGGTGGCGCTCAGGTAGCGGGTGCATTTTCACTGATTGGTTTGGTTTGGGGCGTGATTGGTGCGGCGATTCTAATTGTGATTCTGAGAAGTTTTAGTGTTTTGCGCTAATCAGATTTAGTGTTTTGTGCCAACAAAAAATTCTCTCCCGATTTGGGCAATGCCAACGGCTTGCTTAACGGTTTGTGTTCAATAAGGATATATATGCGTTTACGAAGTATTGCTTTTTTATGTGCAAGTTTAGTTGTTGCATCAGCTCCTGCTTTGGCAGATGGTTTTTCAGCGACAATAGATTTACCGATTACACCGACTTTTAGTGTTGGGGCTGGCTTACATTACAGCACCGAACTGACTCCCAATTTATTTGTCGGTGGTAGCTTAAACCTTGGCTTTACCCCAAGTTTTCCAGCCGCTTCACAAATTGGAATTGATGCTCGAGTTGGTGCAAAGTACATCGTTCAGGTTTTAAGTGCCAATAACACCTTTGTCAATGTTTACGTTGGGGCTGGATTTAACTTTACCGTTTTACCGTCCTCGAGTTTCGCGGCTGACATCAACGCTGGGTTTGTGGCTCGTTATGGACTTTCCGAGCTTATTAAAGCCTACGGTGGTATGGACGGC
>JANNEE010000216.1:0-1635 GCA_031388325.1 Deinococcales bacterium | reverse complement strand
GCGAACCCGAAGGGCGAAGCAATCTCCGGGATTGCTTCGTCGCAAGCTCTTCGCAATGACGGTCTGAAACACGGGAGCGTCGTGTTTGCCGCAATCACGAGCTGTACCAATACTTCGAACCCCGCGGTCATGATCGGCGCGGGGCTTCTTGCCAAAAAAGCCGTGGAACGCGGTTTAACCGTTAAGCCATGGGTCAAAACCAGCCTAGCCCCCGGCTCGAGGGTCGTGACGGCGTACTTAGATGATGCGGGCTTAACGCCGTACCTAGACCAACTTGGTTTCCAAACTGTCGGTTATGGTTGCACCACTTGTATTGGCAACTCTGGACCACTGCCAGACGAACTCGTGGCTGCCATCAACGAAGGCGATTTGGTGGCTGCCAGTGTGCTTTCGGGCAACCGCAACTTTGAAGGGCGGGTCAATCCACATGTCCGTGCCAATTACTTGGCTTCACCGCCGCTTGTGGTGGCATATGCGATTGCTGGAACAGTCAAACTGAATCTCGAGACCGAACCACTAGGAAACGATAAAAACGGTAATCCAGTCTACTTAAAAGATATTTTCCCCTCGAGCCACGAAATCCAAGCCGCCATGGATGCCACCATCACCGCCGATAAGTTCCGCCGAATTTATGATGGTATCGCCCAGAGTAACCAACAATGGAATGCCATTCCCGTCAAGGGCGGAGACCTGTTTAACTTTGACCCAAACAGCACCTATGTTCAGAATCCACCGTACTTTGAAGGGCTGACCATGCAAGTCGGTACAATCCAAGCGATTCATGGCGCAAAAGTGCTGCTGAAACTCGGCGACAGCATCACCACCGACCATATTTCGCCAGCCGGCGCGTTCAGTGCAAAATCCCCTGCTGGTAAGCACCTGATTGAACTGGGTGTACCTGTAAGCGACTTTAATTCTTATGGTTCGAGACGCGGTAATGACCGTGTGATGACTCGCGGCACATTCGCCAACATTCGCATCAAGAACCAACTTGCGCCCGGTACAGAAGGCGGCGTGACCACCTACTTGCCCACAAACGAAGTGATGAGTGTTTACGATGCTGCCATGCTTTACAAAAACTCGAGTACACCCCTTGTGGTACTGGGTGGCAAAGATTACGGCATGGGCAGCAGCCGTGACTGGGCAGCCAAAGGCACGATGCTACTGGGTGCAAAAGCCGTGATTGTTGAATCGTTTGAGCGTATTCACCGCAGTAACTTGGTCGGTATGGGCGTGTTGCCGTTGCAATACAAAGATGGTCAGAACGCCGAGAGCTTGGGCTTAACTGGTTATGAAACTTTTGATTTTATGATTGACGACGACCTCAAACCACGCCAAGACATTACGGCTCGAGTGACTAGCCCTGATGGAAGCACCCGTGAAATCACGCTTTGGTGCCGCATTGATACACCTGTCGAAATTGATTACTACCGCAATGGTGGCATTTTGCAATTTGTACTACGGCAATTGGCACGTGAAAGCATGGCAGTAACAGCCTAAATAAGGCATTACTCGAGTCATTAAAAAAATTAGTGACTCGAGCTTATTTTTGACTTTAAGCCTGATAAAACTCGGTGCAAAAATTTTCAACTCGTTCTGGTTGGTCAATAATTGATTTTGAAAGCAGAAAGTATC
>JANNEE010000187.1:0-2214 GCA_031388325.1 Deinococcales bacterium | reverse complement strand
AAGCTGCCAAAGCAATCACAATAATTGGAATTAAATTCTGAGGTTTCATCTGCCTAGTCTACTCGAGAAGATGGGGTTTGGGCTATCTACAATTTTGTTGGCAACAACCCACTCAGGCTCGAGGCTCGGAGTCACTACGATTTGTGCCTTCGGTAATCAGTTGTACCGTCACAGGTGGATTGACTGGTGGTGCTTGCCAGTTCAATTCGTCAAGGCGGTTTCGCAAGTGCTTGCGCCATTCCCTTGACAGCGCCCATTGTTCTTTGGGTTGAACTTTCATCAGCACCCGAATCGTGGTTTGTGCGCCAAGGGCTTGAATGCCCAGTACCTCGGGAGGCTCGAGAAATTTGTTGACCAGTTCGGGTTGATTGGAAAATTCTGTGACCAAGCGTTGCAATTCACTCATCGCTTCGACGATGGCAACCGTGTTTGGGACTTCGACATCAGCCACAATTCGCGCCCAGTCTTTGGATAACACACTGACAGTTTTGATTTCGCCGTTTGGAATCACATGGGCTGTGCCTTCTAAATCGCGCAAGACCGTGACCCGAAGATTGAGGCTTTCGACACTTCCAGCCAGTACATGTGCCGAAGCTGCATTGACTTTGATCACATCACCCACGCCGTACTGATCCTCGAGCAGAATAAAAAATCCATTCAGCACATCCCTGACCAAACTTTGTGCGCCAAAACTGACGGCTAAGCCAAGAATCGAAACCCCTGCCAGCAATGCCGTGACGTTGACACCAAGTTCAGATAGCACCGCCACCAGAGTTAAAACCAGCACCAGCACCCGTAAACTCGAGGTCAGGACAACCCGCAGGGTTTCGGTGCGGACGTTGCGTCTCGAGAATTCTCTTGGGGTGGTGACAGCCGCCGCAAAGCGGTTAATCAACCAGAGCAGAAAAGCCGCCAGTAAAAGCGTTAGCAGTACACTTGGGGCTGCATCTAAGATACCCTCGAGTTTTTTAAGCCAGCGTTCAATCATGTTTTTTGGTCAGCCCTTCGAGTTTAGCCGCGACTTTCTCGAGCAAATTGGCATCCACGGCTTTTTGGGCGGTTTTGAGGGCGCTATAAACGGCTTTGGCATTTGATGAGCCGTGTCCGATAAAGACTAAGCCTTTGACCCCTAGAAGCGGCTGAGCGCCAAATTCGGCTGGGTCGAGTTTAGCTGATACACTTTTTAGCGCAGGCTTTACCAGCAGCGCCCCGAGTTTGACCAACCATGAACCGTTGGCAATGGCTTCTTTAATCCATCCAATCAGCACTTTGGCTTCGGCTTCGGCAGCTTTTAAGACCACATTACCAGTGAATCCATCGGTCACAACCACGTCCACTGTGCCTTTGAAAATATCACTTCCTTCGACATTGCCGTAAAAACGAATACCGGGTGTGATTTTAAGTAAGTCAAAGGTTTCGTTGACCAATGCGTTTCCTTTACCCTCTTCTTCGCCGATGGTCAGTAAGCCAACACTTGGGTCGGCAATACCCTGCATGGCACTCGAGTACGCTGCCCCCATCAGGGCAAAGCCTTGGAGGAATTCTGGGCGGTTATCGGCATTTGCACCAACGTCGGCTAGGGTAACTCTTCCTTTGGCATTGGGGAAATTCGAGACGATTGCGGGGCGTTCGACTCCAGCCAAGCGCCCCAAACCAAATAAGGCACTGACTAGGGTTGCGCCAGTGTGTCCTTGTGCTACGACTGCACTGGCTTTTTTGTAACGCACCAAGCCCACTGCCACGTTAATCGAAAGGTTTTTGTTACGCCGCACTTGGGTGGCAGCGTCATCCATACCAATCACATCGGGGGCATGAACCACACTTAAGGGAAGGGTTTTCCATGTGCTATCTAAGCGCTCGAGTTCTTTTATAATTGCGTCTTCACGCCCGACCAGCACCACGACAATGCCTTCTTTGGCGGCTTGAATTGCCCCTTCAACCATGGCGGCGGGAGCAAAATCTCCGCCCATGGCATCTAAAGCGATTGGTAATGGCATTCCACCCGATGCGATTGGTAATCGTTCTGACATAGATAAGAGCTTAACAGAGTCGAGCCAGCCACGAATAGCTTTTCTCATTTGTGTTTGTCAAAATAGGCTTGGTTATGATTTTTGTACCACGCAAAGATAAACAAAAACGCCCACCAGGAAACCCTTTAAGTGGTGTGGCGTTGTTATTAACGGTCTTGCTGGGTTTGTACTCGGTGCGGTTGTA
>JANNEE010000152.1:0-15300 GCA_031388325.1 Deinococcales bacterium | reverse complement strand
TGGTCGAAGACCCATATGCTTACTACTTGACCTTTGATAACGTCGAAGTTGGACGTATCAAAGGTCAAGTAGTAAGCATATGGGTCTTCGACCAGACGGTCATACGCGAGGACTGGGATTTTTGCAGCTTTGGCAGCTTCGATGGCTGGTCCGATGGCATCCTTATCTTGGGCGAGCAAAATAATTGCTTTTGCACCACGTGAAATCAGGGTGTTGACATCGTTGACTTGCTTTTCGGCGCTCGATTGTGCGTCGGTGCTGACGTATTCTGCACCTGCGGCGGCTAATGCACCTTTGATGGCGGCTTCGTCGGTCTTCCAGCGTTCTTCTTGGAAGTTTGACCAGCTTACGCCGACCACGACTTTATCCATTGTTTGGGCAGTTGCACCTAAGTAAACCCCACCGAGTAAACCAAGGGATAACGCACCAATTGCTCCTAATTGCCATTTCTTCATAACAACCTCCTCAGGTTGGAAACGCTTCTTTCGTGCCATAGCGACAATATTCTCAAAGGAGAGAGGGATTGCTGTTCAAGTTGCTGGAAGCGATACCTTGAGTATACCTGATTAGGCACACCGATGGTTAGTCCCAAAACTTGGCATGGATGAATTCATTCGTTTCTCGAACAAAATAAAGGTAACTCGAGCCTATAACCTTTGTCAAGAGGGTAGGCTTCTCGTAACCGATTACGAGAATAGACTTGGTGCAAATGTGATCGTAAAAGACCGCATCTCTCGAGAAAATTGGCACAAACCAAAAATTGGCATTTAGAGCTTGAGGCTTGCCGAAATACAAATAATCAGGTATCTTTAATTCAATCAACGAACTAATTAAAAAATAGCCTCTTGATTCAGGAGTTCCATGCGTGGCATCGCCGGAGAAAAAAACTTGTTAAAACGACTGAACCGCAATTCCACCTTGCGCCTTGTCTGGGCAGAACCGGGTATCTCGAGAAGCGCGGTAGCTGAACACATCGGTATTACCAAAAGCACCGTCACCCAAAGCGTTGCCGAACTCGAAGAAAGCGGTTGGCTAAGCAGTGGCAGCAGTGACACCACCACCACACCGGGCAGACCGACCATTCCATTGCGCTTAAACACCCAAAATTTTGTGATGCTCGGCGCAGAAATCAGGGTCCGTGAAATCAACCTTGTGGCGGTAGATGCTTACGGGAAAATCATTACTCAACAACAAAGTCATGGCGATTACCGCAACGTTTCTTATGCGCTTGACCATCTTGAACAAAAGATTAAAGCCATCTGCCAAGACCCAAGCCTCGAGAAGCGCACAATTCTGGGTTTGGGGGTAGGAATCCCAGGACCTGTAGACATCAGCCAAGGACTGGTACAACATGCCCCCAACTTAGGTTGGAAACGGATTGCCCTACAGACGATGATTTCCGAACGCATCCCCGAAATAAAAAATTTACAGGTAGACAACGACGCAAATTTTGCTATTTTTGCCGAGTACATGTTTGGACAAAACAAACAAAGTGCCGACCTGCTGTACCTCTATATCGAAACTGGCATTGGCGGCGGTTTAATTCTAGGACACAAGCTCTACCGAGGCAGACACGGTTTTGCTGGCGAAATTGGACACATGACGGTACTGCCCAACGGCAGACGCTGTTCCTGTGGCAACCAAGGTTGTGCTGAAACCCTCTTTAGCTTATGGGCATTGTTAGAAAGTTACCAAAAAGAAACCAAACAAAGCATTTGCATACAAACTTTCCTCGAGAAACTCGAGCGACAAGACCCAACGGTACAACGCATCACCAACAAAGCCGGCATGTACCTCGGGATTTTTTTGGGCAGCCTTGCCAATGTCTTTGACCCCAAACTGATTATTGTGGGCGGCACATTTGCCCAACTCAGCCACGCGGTTCTCGAGCCAGCCGAAAAAGAAATTCACAAACGCTTATTTGGCGATGAATTTAGAACCATCCGCCTCCAGCCGTGTGCTTTTGGTACAAACGCCTGTGCGATAGGCGCGGCTGGCTATATCTGGAACGACATTTTGCAAAATGCTGAGGAATTGCCAGAGCTAAAACACAAATGAAAGATGTGATACCAAATTGTGTTAATCAGTCGCGTATTTTGACTGATTAACCGACTAACAGGAGTGACAACGAAACCGAATTAACGCTTGAACGACAATTTGACCGTTTTTTGGTCAAATGAGAGTGATTAAGTTAATTCGGTATGACAGACATTTGCATAAGCCGATAACCAAATAACTCAATCAATCAGTTAAAATACATTTTCGTGCCTCAGCTTTTATTCAAGCCCCAACAGCGCTCAGCAGAAAATTACCTGTTGAATCCCTTAACGCGGCAAGCCCAGCAAGCCCTTGGGGTGATTTTTTCGTACAAGGATTTACCTGCCATTGCCAAGGCTGCCCTAGAAAAAGGCGAGTACGCCAACACCGATTATGGGCATGGTCTCGAGTACCCAACCCGCCCAGACCGTGCCGACCAAGTACGAATTTGGCGTTGGGAGTGGCGCGACCGCAAAGGACAAGCCCCCGAAGGGCGCGACCAGACCCATAAAATTATTCGGCGCAAATTTTATATCCCCGAAAAAGTCTATTTGGGTGTGCTGGTTGGGATTCTCGAGTGCAACGGGTACATACTAGAAGCGGCAAAAATTCGTAAAGCAAAGACAATAGAGCCAGTAGAAGTGCAGTACAAACCAAATATTTATAATCTAGGACAGTATAAACTCGAGCCATTTTCAAAAGAGGCGTATTCGTGCTTAGGACTTGCTTTACATCTCAAAAACCTCGAGCAGACCCGTGGACTCGCCATCTCGAGAACCAGCTTTCAGTATTTAGATGACGACGCTTTTTTGTATTCTTATGCGTACATTCCAGATGAGGTTAAGCAACGCAAAATACGGTTTGAAGCACAAAGTATCATTTGGGAGTATTTTGGATCGGCAAATGGAAAATTTGAACCAACTCAGCAAATCCTACCTCTAGATTTGTACTTGGATATGCTCGAGCAACTGCTGTTTATTCATGATTTACCGAGTTTGCGGAACGATTCCTCGAGTATTCCAACCGTGTTATTTGAACCTTCGGTGCATGATGCAAGAAATTATCAGATCACCACAACACCACTACAACACGCCCTACTCGAGATTATTGTTGCTTGGGTGCGGCTTGAAGATTGGATCAAGATGGTCTTAAATTCAAAACCGTATGGAATGAGAATTCGGCTCGAGAATGATTCTGGCGTGAGTATGGTCGGTGATGAAGTCACCATGACCTTAGCAGACCATACCCAACAACGAATTGAAAAAACCGTGTTCTTATCGGTACTGGCTGCAATAGTTGAGGCTCGAGGTGATTTAGACAATGCCAATGCTATTAGGGCATTGCAACCACTCGAGAAGATAGAAGTGCAATTCAAGCCCGATGTGTACAACCCTAAGAATTACATCATTACGCCTTTTGATGCTCGAGTTTGGGATTGCTTAACCATTATGTTTTGTCGGCAGAATTTTGAACTGGCATGGGCAGAAGCCAAGGAAAAACGTAGTTTCGCGTATGGGTATTACCACCCGACTTTAAGTTTGATTTTCCGCACTGACGGAACAGTGAAACTCAAAATGCCCAATGGCAATGACCGAATCGTGCCGACCAGCCTGTATTTATCAGTTCTCGAGCAAGTGAAAGGAATTCATGACCTCCTTTGAATACACCTTGGGGAAAATACAGTTAAATATTGTCTGTTACGGCTCTGATAAAGATATGGTATTTCGCTTAACCGAAACCAACACCCACCAAATTCCACGAGGCGATGCCTACAAAACACCGCCAGATTTTGGTTTTATTTGGCTGCGTGATGCGGGTGAAACTCATCCGTGGTGGTTGGCTTCTTGTACGATTAAAGCCCACTCGAGCCTGACACATGGCTTGGTCGAAGATTTGCTCGATTTTATTCAGCGCAACATCACACACACGGACTATTCACTGACCTTGAGAATTGAATTTTGTCTGGTCAAAAAAGGCATCACGTTTGATGGCGAAGAAGGCTACCTTAAATGGTCGCACAAACTTGATTTTTCGGGTTGAGATGCACTGCCCTTAGCTAAACGATACTTAGGCGATAACTATACGGCAAACTGTGGTGATGATACTGAAATTACGTTGGTTGGCTCGAGGCTTGTTTTTATTGTACACCTTGCTGGGTTGTGCGCTATTCGGCTGGCAAGGAGCGCTGCTGGGCATTTTGTACGCCATCGTATTTGTTGTATCGTGTCGCACAGTAGTCTTGCTGCGTGGC
This sequence comes from Deinococcales bacterium, assembly GCA_031388325.1. Lineage (GTDB taxonomy): Bacteria > Deinococcota > Deinococci > Deinococcales > JAAFIG01 > JAAFIG01. The sequence continues at coordinate 11,012 of JANNEE010000152.1, read as the reverse complement.
TTGGCGATACTTACAGCGTTACTGGCATTTTTCATGTTGTGCTTCCAGTTTTTTGCTTTGTACTTTTTGGGCTTGGCATGTGGGATTTTTGGGTTACTCTGGTGGCAAATGAAACCGCGAATTCAGCCCGTCACATCAATCCTCGAATATGGTGCGTGAGGCTTACCGATGATTATTTTTCGCCCGAACCTCGAGAAACGCCGCAGTTATGGCACTGACCCCAAAGACATCAACCTCGAGCGTGGTCTGGACATGATTTTCTCGAGAAGGGATTTGCGGGTGGTGATGCGGTATGCGTTGACGCGCCAATCTTGGATTGCCGAATTTGGTTGGGGTGGCATCGAATATCCTTCTCGAGCCGACCGCTCTGGCATGGTGCGGTACTGCTGGTTGCCCAATCCAGATGCCAGACGATTACGAAAATGCCATGCTCCAGAAAGCGAGTATTTGGGTTTGTTGCTTGGTGTTGCCAAGCACCTTGGTTGGCAACAACAGATTGTGGCACTCGAGAAGCTCAACCCAGACGCAATAGATGTGCGCCTGACCCCAGATGTGTTTGAACTCGAGAATTATCGTGTGCGTGGCGTGGAAACCTTATGGTGCTTGGCTACCATTTTAAGCATTGGCGATTTTGCTTTGGCGCAGGCTTGGGCAGACTCGAGAACAGGCTATGATTTAATACCCCAGCGCGAAGGAGTTATTTACAGTGCCATCAAAGCCGATTACTTGAAAGATGGCATAATGCGTTTGCAGATTGCTGACCAAGAACGTTTGGTGCATGAAAAAAAGTATCTCGAGGTTTTAGAAAAACTCCTGAGTATCCATAAGATAACGTAAGGTACAACGCTGTGGAACGACGAAAAAAAACGTATAACCAAGAGCATGAATCCTCGAGTGGTGCTGGTTTTGTTTGGACTGGGTTTTTTTGGAGTTGCCTTGTCACACTCTGCGCCTGCTTTACCAATTTCACGCCTTGCAGCACCATCAAAGCAATTCTCTTTGCCTTTTGCGGGACAACCCAGTGTCAACACATGGCTGCTCGGGCAGTTGTACGGCAATACCACAGGGGCGTATCGGCGGCGGAATTCAGATTATCGCTCTGGACAGGGGATTCATTTTGGTATGGATTTTAGTGCCAAGTGCGGTACGCCCGTGGTGGCAATTGGTGATGGCGTGGTTTCAGAAGTGGATGGTTCACACGGCAGCGACCCGCACAATTTGGTGCTTGAACATGCGGGGAATCTCTCGAGTTTATACGGACATTTGCAAGTGCGCTCGAGTTTACGAATTGGGCAGCGCGTCAGCAAAGGGCAACAAATTGGGATTTCAGGCGATTCGCAACTGACTTGTTATAGCGCCCCACATTTGCATCTCGAGATTCGGGATAGAAGCCATCAACGTTTCCTCAATCCTGTTGGTTATATCAATGCCGATTGGAATACCTTGGCGTTACTGGGGAGTTTTGGACGTGGTTATCAACGCGACCTAAACAATCCGCGTCAGTGGCAATCTTTAGAGGATCAACCCAGTGCCAGACGTGGTGGGGCATTGCTGAATGATTATGCACGTCCGTACCCAGTGGCAACCAATGACCGAACCCTGAGCTATCCAAGCCGAATTTACCAAAGCAGCAGCCGTGCCAGCGATGACTCAAGCAACCCGGTGGGTGTACCATTTTCGATCTCGAGTTCTGGGTGTTGTGTTGCCCCTTCTTGGAGCAAAGACTCGAGCCGTGTGCTGTTTATTGATAAGCCCAATGCCGAACCAGCCGCGATTTACGGCATTGATACAAAGAATTCAGCTTCTGCCAAACGAGAATTCTCGAGTGTGGTTCGGCTTTCATCATCCGAGCGATTTGCAATTTTGAACGGTGCAAACACTTTACTCGAGCGCTTAGCTACGGGCGAACGGGTCAGTATTCCCGCCACCAGCGTTTTGTTTTCCCCGTCTGAACAGCAACTGGCATGGACAGTTTCAGGGCAGAGTACGCGTTTTGACACCGTACAAACCACTGTTTATGTGGCAACCTTACGCCTCGAGCCGCGTTTGGGTTTAAGCAATACTCGAGCCGTGGCAGTTTTATACGGTGGTGGGCTGAGCGGTTGGCTAGATGAAGAAGCCTTACTCTTAAACGGCAAGCAAAAAGCCAGCCCTCGAGACCGTGATTTGATGCAGTTAGACCTGAAAACCAAGAACCTCAAAACCTTCTCGAGCGCCCTAAATTTTCGGGGCATTGGCGTATCTAAAAATGGGCAGTATGTGCTGTATTACGTGGCATTTGACAGCCAAGCCAGAAATGGAATGTTTAGCTTAAATACCCGCACGGGTCAAAAACAAAAACTACCGTGGTTTGGTTCGTACCGTTTTAGAGATGCAAGTCGGGTGGTATTTATCCCCATGCAAAGCAGTCAAACCCATCTGTTGCTCGAGTGGGATTTAAGAACTGGCAAACAACGAAAACTCGCGGACTTACAAAGTAAAGTTGCCAGCGATGATTGGCAAATCTCACCTAACGGCTCGAGTGTCGTGTTTGTCAGCGCCTCGAGACTCAATGTGGTGGATTTGCCTAAGTAAATTTTCGGGTAGCCAATTGTTTTGGTGCAAGATGCGATAACTAAGAGATACCTCTGTGTCACAATACTAATATGAACACCGCACAACTCGAACAGAAATTGCAATCGCTTGGTTTTAATCGTTATTTTGTTGGTGCGCGTGGCGATGATGAATTTTGTTTATTCAAAGATGATAGCACTTGGAAAATTGCTTTCTGCGAACGAGGTTGGGAACAAGAAATACTTTTTGAAACCGATTCCGAAGAAGCTGCTTGCGAATTCTATTTGGAGTTAATCTCGAGTAAAATTTGCCACGATTGGTTGGCGGCTAAATTCAGAAACGAACGAGATGCCCTACTTCTGCGCCAATGGCTGACCGCTTTGGGCTTAAAAAATCACATCAGCACCGAAACATTTGCGGCTGCCCCACTGTATAGGGTCTGGGTTTATGACAAAAGTATTTTTGTGGTGCGGCATTACTTCCCCATTTTGCCACTCGAGCAGTTGCCCAGTGTTCTCGAGTTTTTACCACTCGCACTGGCTCGAGCGCAGCATTTTGACTTAACGGCTTACCCGTTTCGTGGGACTGTTAGCGATATAGAATCCCAAGTTTGGATGGCGCTAGAGCATCAAACAGGCATTGTCATACCAAAAGATTACGCCCAGTTCTTACTCAAAATTGGTAATGGCGGACGTTGGAATAGTGCCTTAACCTTGATGGGTTACGAAGAAGTCTTGCAACACAACAATAAAGAAACATGGCGGCAACCTTTGCCAGAATTTCTAAAGAATCTCATTGCCGAACAAGCCCACTCTCTCGAGGAGCTAACCGTGCAGCGCCCAGCTTCTGAACCCAGTGATTACGCGGGGCTACTTCGGATTTCGCCTTGGAGTTACGACAGTGGCGCACTGTATCTCACGCAAAATAATGCCATGCTGTACATGGAAACCATAGACAATCAACACACTTTTACTGTGGCACACTTATCCATGCAGACATGGCTACCAAGTTTACTGCTTGAAGTCCTGCATTTCCTCGAGCCTTACGAAAAAATTCTTGGTTTAATCCGCACAGGCGCAAATCTGTACCAACTCGAGCAAGCCCTACCCATCACTGCCAGTCTCGAGTGGAAACATGCCTTTATAGCCAGTATCATTGGTGTTGCCTCTGTGCAACTCGAGGAAAAAATTTTGGCATGGCAGGTGGCAAATGACACACCCTAATTATCCCGATTGGAACATCGCCAAACGCCTTTTGGTGGATGGCTACCCGCTTTTATTACTCGAGAAGGATAACAAAAAAATTGTGCTGTCCGAAGGTGTGTACAAACTCATCATCGAATTCTTGCTAAACGTTTCAAAACCCCATCCCTCGAGTTTTGATAATGTGAATTTCATCATGCACCAAGGTTTTGCAAGCGGCAAAGGCTGGGCAATTTCAGGGGTTTTTTACGGGCATTTGATTCAGCCTTCCGAATTTAGTGAATATCATTCTGACCCCGAATTTAGCACCGAACTCGAGAATTACCAAAAACGCACTGGGCAAGTGCTGAACGAACCAATTTGGCACGTTAGTGTCAGCAGTGGAGATTGGCGCAATGCCAAGCAATTTATGCCGCAATCCAGTGTACAGAAAATCATTGAGGTGGAGTCTTTGTTGTTTTCTGATTCAAATGTTTTACTCGAGGGTGTTGAAATCACAAAAAGCATGACCAATGCAGCTTTTTCGCTTCTGATAAATGGGTACACCATAGACGTAAAATTTGTGGATAACAAACCGATTTTCTCGAGTCGTGAAAGCATTGTCAGAAGTTATAATGCTAGGGAAAAAGATGTCCCAATCATTGATTTTATTCTTACTCAAGTCCAGAACGAAGAGCGGTTCGAGGATTTTTGGATGCACTTGCAAAAAGGTTGGCGGTACAACCTTGAACGAGCGCAACTATTTCAGATTAAACCAGAGGATTTTCTCGAGTACCATCAACTTTTTGCGCTGCATGAACTGTGTGAACGCCTTGGGGATGTGCAAGAGCCTGTTTGGGCTTACCAACCGACTTGGCAGTATGACTTTCATTGTTTGACGCACAGCACGGTCTTAAAAATGGTGCGCTTGACTCGAGAAATTCTGCTTTCCCAGAACATTTTGTTGCTTAGGGATGTTGAAGTGCTGTCCGAAGATGATTGGGATTTGCGTTTTGGTTGGGCTGCCAGCACAGGCTTACGCCCGAGCTTATTGCCGAGGCTCGAGGCGTGTGCCACAGATTATTTGGCGGCTCTAAAAACTGGTTTGCTAACCCTCGAGTCTGCCCGAACAAATTTACTGGATGAATTGTCTCGAGCGGGTTTGCTAAACCGCGAATTTGAGAACGAAGCCGTGTATTACCAGCTTAAAAGCGCCAACTGTGTCAACCTAAAAACCTGTTTAGATAACGCCGAGTATTTGTATGGTTACTTAATTTCGGATACTCGGCTGGAGGATTATAGTTTGCCAAAGGAACATGACATTCGAGACTTAGGTGTTTCTTTGGATTGGATGATTCATGCACCAGACTATCCAAGTGATGGTCATGCCTTTACATATGACTTTTTAGCCGCCGCCGAACAAGTTTTTTTAGCGGCTAAACGGGAGAATCTCGAGCCAATCATTTTTGAATCACTGACCATTCCTATGCGCTTAATTTTAGTTTGGGATGACAGAATGATTAAATTGGGTCATGCTGAACGGGTTCATCCTAAAAGCCTTACTGAAGGTCAAGATTTAGAACGTATGTTTAAGCAAGCTGGTATTGACCGTACCGCCCAGTTTTTTAGGAAAAAATCATGACCCTGCCAAGAAACACCGAAGGTTACTTGCGAATAGATGGCTTTTGGCTGCTGCTCGAGCGGCAGCACCAAACACTGCATTTGCGTCAGCATGACGACCATGAACGCCATGAAATGCTGCGTTATTTTATCAGTGCGGTGCAGAACCTCGAGTTAAAGCATAATCTCGAGCAACTGAAATCTGAGCGCAGTACAGCCGTGTTGTGGTACTACCCGATTGAGGATTACCCCAATGTAACCGAATTTATCCGAATGCGCGAGGACTTTGAACGCACCCGAGGGCAGCCGCTCGAGGAACAGGTTTGGAGATATAAATTTGTGCCAACCATGCAGGACAGTACCTTTATGGCGCACAGCACCGTGCTTAAACTGCTCGAGGTGGCTAAACTTGTCGCGGATAATCGAACCGATTTTCCAAGCGGTGTGGAAGTTTATACCGAAGACCAGTATGAACTCGAGTTTGGTGTGGCAAAACAAACTGGTTTTCTGCCCAGTGCCTTAAATGCCCTCGAGTCCGACGCACGGCGTTATGTGGAACTGTTCGAGCATCATGGGCGATTATTTACGCCAAACGAAGCCCAATTCTGGCGCGAGAATATCCTAGCTAAACTCGAGACGCATAAACTGATCAATTGTGAAATATCAAAGGTGATTTTCGGGCAACTTAAAAAATACCCAAACCTAAACCGTGTGGTTTTGGCTGCCGAATACTTTGCTACCTATATGGATTTTACGGTGACTGGCGCAAAAATTCAGGACTGCACTTTGGCACTCGATTGGATGATATTTGACCCCGATTACCCAACCGAATTTGAAATGGATTCATGGGATTTTTTGCGGCATTGCCTGCGTGTCTTTGAAGCCGCCAAACTTGAGTACCCCTATACTTTGCAAACTACAATTAACGAGCAGCAGTACCGCTTAATCACTGGTTGGGAACATGGGCGAATTAAACTTCTGACGGTTCTCGAGCCAAAAGCAATTTCGGCGTTTTTTCACGACCCATACAAACCCGCCTACCTCGAGATGGCAGATTGGTTTTCTTATGCTGGACGCAGCGACCCCGCCATGAACTGGGATTTGGTGATGCAATGGGATAATTTGCTCGATGAACTGACCGACTTAGCAGCCGACCCCAATTTACCCGATGCGGATTACTTACTGCACTGCTTGTACTGTCATGTTTCGGCTTCTCGAGGCTCGGGATTGAGCGGGTTTGTTAATTACTTTTTGCGTCACCCATCACCCAGAATCAAGCGCTTGGGCGAACGTTGCCGTGCTGTGACACATGGCGAACTCGAGTTTGAGTATGGAGATTGGTGCGGCTGGGGCTTTGTGAAACAAGAGCAACCCGAACCAATCAAAAAGACCAAAGGCAAGAGGCACAAACCATGATACGAAAGCCTCTGTCTATTCTCGAGGGATTTGCAATTCTTGCTTTCACATCTGCTGTAGCGCTTGGCAGTCTGACACTGGTTTACACCATGCCAACTTTCACGGCTTTACAGCAACGCGGCATTCAAAAAATCGTGCGGGTTGCTCAAAAAATCCCGTACCGTTTTGGTTGTACAGGTCGTACTTGCAAGAATTACCTACTAAAAATCAGTTTTTTTTCTGGAATGGATGGCACACAAACTTGGGATTTGGGTTCGGTCAAAATCAATGTGCCGAAAATCAATATGGGAGAACTGATTCTAACCGAAGTTGAAGTTGCACAAGCGATTTATGACAAAACAAAACCAGACGATAAAATCCGCATTGTTTATCTCGAGGAAAACCCCAAAGAAGTTTGGTTTGCCGATACCGCTTTGCGCTGGACTCCGTGGATAAATCTGAGTGCTACTGTTGGTTCGGCTGCACTTGGAGCTATGTTGCTGTTATGGAGTCAGCAACAACGAAAAAAAGCCTTGCTCGGCATTGAAACAGGCAAAAATCCATGAAATCACCATCAGAATTGGACGGCGCTCGAGTTTTCAAGTGGGCTTGGTCAGAGGAGAAATTATGGACTTAAAAGCCCTTAAACAAGAAGCCAAAAAATCCAGCACCACCAAGGAACGCCTACTCGAGCTTGCCAAACTCGACTTGAGTTTATCTCGAGAAATCGCTAAACGCTACACCCTGCCTTTAGAAGTGGCAAAAGAACTCTGTAAAAGCCGTGACATGCCAACTCGAGCCGCACTCGCTAAGAATCACACAGCCCCGCTCGAGATTCTGGAAATTCTAGCCAAAGACCCGCAATGGACTGTTGCCAAAGCTGTGCTTGGCTCAAAAGTCAACCGAAAAATTATGCTGTCCCGAATGATTTTTGAAACGATTGCCCGACATAAACGCCATACAGTCCGTCAAACAGCCGCCGAGTATTTGCATTGCCCAGCAGATATTCTCGAGGTATTGTCCAAAGATATGGCAGTAGAAGTGCGTGCCAGTGTTGCGGATAATTTCAAAGTCACCGCCGAAATACTGCACCGACTTGCATCTGACACCGAACTTCGCGTGGTTTGGAATGTCGCAAACCATGTCAATACCAGCAGTGAAACACTGGATTTACTCGCCACACACCCAAATTCACGCACTCGAGAACAAAGCATTGACCCGTACTTGTCGCACTCAAGAACCCGAGAAATCCCAGTTTCGCGGCTCGAGATATTAAAAGACGACCCCGACCCCGAAGTGCTGCGTTATGTGCTTTGGAATAAATACACCCCGACACGCCTGATTGAGTATATTTTTACGCATCATCCTGTGGTTTTTGAGGTGGACAACGGATACAACACCCGCGAACCCATGTATGCTTCGTCAGATTGCATGGGATTGCAACACGCGCTGCGCTATCATCCAGACCTTGACACAAAATGGCTACACCGCCTTGCCCAGATTCATAACTCGATGTTGGTTTGGGATTTATTAAAACATCCCAACATCACCCCAGAAATTCTTGATGTCATGGCACAAGTGTATTTGGGTTATCTCGAGCAGCACCCTGTACCAGAAAAAACGCTGCCACAGCCTGAACTTGGCTTACAAGAACAACTGATTAAAAGCGCTAAATTTGCAATAGCCGATTTAACGGCACACGAAAAAACCAGCCAAAAAACCTTGCAAGACCTGATTGTGGGTATTCAAAAAATCATACTGATACCGCATTCTATTCGGACACTTTGCAATTCACCACATGAGCTTGTGCAGAAGGCTCTACCAGATATTCTCGAGGCTATCCGTGCTAATCTAAATGGTGCAAAGCCTGTGTCCGATGTGTTTTATGCCTTGGCAGAACTGACTGAATTTACTGCCCTGAGCATTATCAGTCAAAAGCGGATTCTCGAGACCATCAGTGCGACACCTCGAGAAGCACTGCACCCAAACACCATTTACCGCTTTAAGCAATCACCACACAGCCTAATTCAAGATTATTTTGCGGGGATGCCATGACCGAACGCCTCGAGCAAATACTCGAGTCCGAAGATACAACGCACACGCCCCAAGATTATTTGGTGGTGCTGGATGCTATGCAGCACCACCCTGACGAAACCGTGCGCCACAACTGCATTTTTCAACTCAAAATCTGGAATAAACCCAATCCTGCCGCTCGAGATGCACTGCTGGCATTGGTACATGAATGGAATTTCTCGAGCAATACTATTTCGGAATTACTCGAGACGATTCAAACCCTTGGTTTCAACGATTCGGAAATGGTGAATGCACTCTCCGAACATATCCAAGACCGAGGCTACTGTGTAGCAGACACAGTGGCATACACGCTTGGGGTTCTGAAAAATCCAACACCAAAAGTTTTGACTGCCCTCGAGTGGGGGCTAACGGCTGGGGAAATATACTTCGCTGAGGATTTTATTCACGCTTCGGCAGCGTGGGCATTGGGGGAACTTGGAGTCTCGAGTCCAAGTATTCTTGGTGGATTGCAAACACTGGCAAGAAGTGATGTTTCCAAGGAGCGCAAAGCGGCACTCAATGCTCTCGAGAAATTGCAATATGTTAAAAACCCTGACATATCAAAGTGATTTGCTTGCTAGACGATACTTCTTTAACTCAAGCAACTGTTTAACCCGATTACAAATGGTTTTGGTCTGTCCATGCTCAAGTAATCACAGCAAATGCTCATGGCTCAAATCGGCTCGAGAGCAGCAATTCATGCAACTGTTGGTCTTGGCTTCACTGGATTTGTGCAAAAACCTCTTGTGTCAAACCCACTTCTTTCAAATCCTCGTAGAATCAAAATGCTTGGCGCTCCCAGAAAATCGGTTTTTGCTACGCCAATGACTGGGATTTCCTCATCCAGCGCAATGTACATAACAGGATTATCTCGAATTTTCGGTTGCTTTGGTTTAGATTATAACCTCGAGACAGCCAAAAGACACCTACTCAGTGGGTCATTCAGTTTGGAAGTAAACTCGATCAATGCCACGTTTCCGAAAAAACCCACTTCGTCCACTTAAACCACAAGAAATTCTTGAACTACAGCGTATCTCACGTAGTACGAGCCTAAGTATTGATTACGTGACTCGAGCCAAAATCATACTTCACGCAGCCAATGAACTCGAATATCAAGAAATAGCTTTATTGGTGGGACGTAAAAGTCGTATTTCAGTCTCGAGAATCATTGCTCGGTTTAATAACGATGGACTGCAAGCTCTTCAAGCCAAGCATGGCGGAGGAGCAAAAACAAAGTTTCTGAACTGAGAACCAGGATTATCGAAATAGCTAAAAGTACACCGAGAATTGTCTTTTTGTGAAGACGTATACTTGAGCATGTTCCTGATTGATGCACTGCTGGCTTTTATTGCTTTTCAAATTCTGATACGGGTTTGGTTCAGGCTTTTTCCACAACCAATTCCCTATGGTTGGACATGGCTACTCGAGAACCCATGGCGTAAAGCGTACCGCAACCCAGAGCGCACAGCCGACCAGTGTGGTATTCAACCAACCGATACGGTTCTCGAGATTGGGTGTGGTTCGGGTTTGTTCACGCGAGCTTTGGCGTTGCGTTGTGCCAAACTGATTGTGCAGGATATTGAACCGCGTTATGTGGCAGAAACCAAAGCCAAAACAACGGATTTGTCACATCTCGAGTTTATCAGCGTGGATGTCTGTAAGCTGGAACTAACGGCGGTAGCCGATGTGATTGTGCTGATTTCGGTGTTGCCTGAAATCCCCAATCCTGTACTGGCACTAGAGGCGTGTGTCAAGGCATTAAAACCCAATGGACAGATTGTGGTTAGCCAAGAGTTATTTGAACCAGAGTATGTGCCGTCCGGTCAGATAGATGTCTGGGCAAAAGCGGCTGGCTTAGAGCTTGTGACCCGTCAAGGCAATGCTTGGATTTACTTAAACTGTTATGCTTTACCGCAATAATGACTAATATCTGATATACTAATTTATGCCAATTCCCGATACACTGCCCCTCGAGAAACGACTTTTTCGTGAAGATGTCTACAGCGCAATTCAAAATTGGATTATAGATGGGACACTCGAACCACTCGAGAAAATCCGTGATACCGACCTTGCCTTACAACTTGGGGTCAGTCGCACCCCCATCAGAGAAGCACTGCGTCGGCTCGAGGATGAGGGTTTAATCGAAACCAAAGTAAATGCTTGGACTCGGGTCACTGGCGTGGATAAAAG
>JANNEE010000141.1:0-3547 GCA_031388325.1 Deinococcales bacterium | reverse complement strand
AAGCAGCACCTTCGGGCTTTGGGCGCTCGAAAAAGAGGGGATTTGGGTTTGGGAAATTGGGAATGGTGTTTAGTAGAAGTTTCTCAAAGCTCAAAACTCATAGCCCTAAACAATCCTCACCTCGAGTTGCTGGGCTTGCATGGCTTCTATAAAATCTTTTGGCGCACCCGAATCGGTAATCAGCAGTGCTGCATCTTGCAACTGTGCAAAACTGACCAGTGTAGCCCTCGCTAGTTTTGAACTGTCCACCAGTGCATAGGCGGTGTCTACCGCTTCTATCATGGCTTTGATGATGTTTGACATGTCGGCATGAGGTGTGGAATAGCCTTTTTGTAATGAAACACCGGTTGCGCCAAAAAAGGCTTTGTCGGCATGGTAAACCTCTAAGGTTCGCACTGCCGCAGGTCCGATTAACGCCATGCTGTGCTGGCGAATCTGCCCGCCGACAAGTAAAATTTCCCAAGTTGTGTCGGCTAACTCAAGGGCGACTGGAATCGAATTGGTGATGATGTAGAGCGAACGAAAACGTTTTTTCATCAGTCGCGCCAAGGTTAAAACCGTGCTACCCGCCCCCAAAATAATCGAATCGCCATCTTCGATGTACTCGAGAGCGGCTTTGGCAATGGCTTCTTTTTGCGGTTGTTGTAAATTGATTTTCTCGCCAAAGGACGGATTAAATAAGCTCTTATGGGCATGGTTCGCCCCGCCGTGGGTGCGGTGCAGCAAACCGCGTTCCTCGAGTTCGGCTAAGTCTTTACGAATCGTGACCGAACTGACCGCAAACTGCGGTGACAATTCATCCACCAAGACCGAGCCTTGCTGCTCGAGCAGTTGAATGATTTTAGCGCGGCGTTCTTCGGCTTTCATGGTTATTTGCCAAAAGGAATTTTAAGCGGCTGACCCGCCCAGTCTTCACGCAACCACGCCCAATCGGAATCATCCACCGGCGCAACTGCCCGTTGCTCGAGTAGAGCATCTCCAGCTAAGAAATTCAGGAAATAGACATTAGAACCCGGAGGGGCAGAAACCGGATGATAGCCGACAGGCGTTAAAACCAAATCACCATCTTTGACCAGTAGCAACTCGTCTAAACCATGTTCTGGACTGTAATTGCGATGCACTGCCCAACCAATATCGGCAGGTTCGATGCGGTAATAATAGGTTTCTTCGACGTACAGCGAACCGCGCAGACCATCATGACGATGTGGCGGAATACCCGACCAAAATCCAGACGGGGTATAAACCTCAAACAGCACCAAACGCTCGGCGGGTAAGTCTGGACCAAGAATATGATTGACTTGGCGGGTGGCATTTGCGCCGCCACGCACCTCAGTTTTCATTTCGCTTGGGGTAAAGACCCGAAATGGAAATAAACCCGTAGCTGGAGCGCTACCAATCGCAAAAAGGCATTCGGCTCGAGCCGCCACGTTGTAGGTGGTTTTGGGCGGCATATAGACGACATGCGGCAGTTCTAAGAAAACACTCGAGCGCGATAAAGCAATCAGTTGACCAACTGCTTGGACTTCAAATGACCCAGAAATTGGTACGAGTGCGGCTTCTTGATCAAAAGTAGAGCCTTCAAAAGACTCACCAGCTTTTAAGGATACGGTTTTGAACGATAAAAATTGCCAGCCAAATGATGCGGGTGAAACTTCGACAACGCCGTTATTTGGCTTGAACTGATTTGGTGAATTCATAGATGCCTCCAAGGTTGGGCGAGGCGTGCCTCACCCCTACGGTAAATCTACGGTAAATCGTTAATGACCCAATAATTTAATAAAATGCGCCGCTTCTCGAGACACAGCTTCTCGAGCTTGGGTGTACACGGCTCGGTGATTGTTCAGTGTCGTTGCTTGTTGCCAGACTTTTAGTAATGCCCTGTAGGATGCCGAACCGATATTGACTTTGACCACACCGAGTTTTGTAGCAGCTTTCAAATCCGATTCGGCAATTCCACTACCACCATGTAGTACCAAGGGGGCTTTAGTCAGCGAAGCAATCGTCTCGAGCCGCAGCAAATCAAGGCGTGAAGATTGCCCGTGTTCAGAACCCACCGAACATGCCACCATGTCCGCCCCAGCTTCAAATAATGCCAGTGCCTCCTCGGGGTTGCTTGGTTCGGATTCGCCCTTGTTAAAACGTTCAGCCGAAACCTCCAAACTTGCGCCAGTCTCATGGGCAATTTGAGCTAGAACTTTGGTCTGACGCACCAGTTCGGCAAACTCGAGACCACCACCATCAAGCATCACCGAAGAATAGCCAGCTTGCAAACAGGTCTGCGCCATCTCTAGCCCTAAACCATGGTCAAGATGTAGCATGATTGGAACACCAGATTCCTCGGCTAAGGCTTTGACCATGGCGACCATGACCTTGGGCGAAGCAAAAGCAAGGTCGGCTTGGTAGGTCTGTAAAATAATCGGGGCATTCAAAGACACAGCCGCATCTACACAGCCTCTTGCCATCTCGAGACTGCAAAAATTAAAGGCGGGCAAGGCAAAACCTTCACGGAATGCTCGAGTAATCAGTTCGCGCCCATCTTGTATAAATGGCATTAAAAACCACCTTGGGATTCGATAAATGCCAGCGCTTCGGGTAAAAAAGCACTAAATTCAGAGCAACCAATTCGGGTCACAACAATCGCACCACACGCATTGGCAATACGACAAGACTTATACCAATCCCAGCCTTGTAAAAACCCATAAATAAAACCAGCCGCAAACGCATCGCCCGCGCCAAGCACACTGACCACATCTACTTTGAAACCGTTTGCTGTAATCACCTCACCATTTGCCAAGAACACATCCGCGCCCCTTGCGCCGCGCTTGACCACCAAGGCATCTAGCCCCTTTGCCATTAAGACTTGGATGTTCTCCTCGAGATTCCCTAGAATTTCAGGGGCAGTAATTTGTGAATTGTGAATCTGTAAATCCTCTAGTCTGGTCAGCATTGCGGCGTTAATTTCTTCTTCTGTGCCAAATGCCACACTCACAAGCGGCAACAGCGCCCGAATCTGCACCCCAAAAGCCCTTGGGTCATGCCACTGGTCAGCACGAAAATCCAAGTCTAAAAATACAGTTAAACCAAGTGCTTTGGCTCGTTCTGCTAAGAAAAAAACTGCGCTGCGACTCGGTTCTTTTGCCAAAGCCGCCCCAGAGAGTTGCACTGCTCGAGTTTCTGAAAGTGGCAGCGCCAGCACATCATCTATGCCGAGTTGAATATCGGCGGCGTTTTCTCGGTAAAACATGGTTGGAAAAGTATTTGGCGGCTCGATTCCGACCACTACGGCACTGCTTTTTGTCCCCGATTTAACTGGAATAAATTTGGTTTCTACCCCTTCTTTTTGCAGATGACTTAGAATAAATTCGCCTACTTTATCCGCACCGACTGCCGTTAAAAGCGCCACCTTCAAACCCAAGCGACTCGAGCCAACCGCAATGTTTAAGGGACTCCCGCCAATAGACGCACCAAACGAAGAAATTTGTGAAAACGACGCGCCGACATCATTGGAGTACAAATCTATCGAAGAACGACCCATGGTAATTAAATC
>JANNEE010000724.1:0-4013 GCA_031388325.1 Deinococcales bacterium | reverse complement strand
CCCCGCCAACGCTACAGGCAAGGCGCTCAGTCCAGCCGCACTCGAGATTAACAAGCGCATGGAGTTGAATGCCTTAATCGGCAGCCCATTTGAATTGCGCCCAAGTTTTTTAGCTGGTGAGGCTTCACCGCGACCACTCTTAGAGTTTGCGATTAACCAAGAATCGGTCTGGGGTTGTACCACTTGCGGCGCGTGTATGCAGGTTTGCCCTGTGCAGGACGAACAAATGCTCGACATTATTGATATTCGTCGAGAACGGGTGATGATGGCGGGCGAATTCCCCAAGCAATTACAAACCGCTTTTACAGGCATGGAACGCCAAGGCAATCCGTGGGGTATCAGCAGCGAAAAACGCATGGAATGGGCAGATGGGCTTGGTGTGCCAACCATAGACCAAAATCCAAATCCAGATGTGCTGTACTGGGTCGGTTGCGCTGCCACTTACGACCCTAGCGCCCAGAAAGTCTCGAGGAGTTTTGTCCAACTGCTGCAAGCTGCTAAAGTCAATTTTGCCGTGCTGGGCAAGAAAGAAAGTTGTACCGGCGATACAGCACGACGGACTGGCAACGAGTATCTATACCAAGAACTCGCCAGTAAAAATGTCGCAACCCTGAATGCTGTGCAACCTAAGTTGATTGTTGCCACTTGCCCGCACTGTATGAACATGATTGGTAACGAGTACCCACAGCTTGGTGGCAATTATACCGTCATGCACCACACCATTTATCTCGAGCAGTTGGTTTCAGATAAGTTGCTCGAGATGGCGGATTTCTCGAGCGGCAGCATTACCTACCACGACCCCTGCTATCTAGGGCGACACAATGGAGTTTATGATGCACCACGCCAGAACCTCAAGAACATTGGTTTTGAAATCCTCGAGCTAGAACGCAGCCGCGATAAGAGTTTTTGTTGTGGGGCTGGCGGCGGGCAGTTTTGGAAAGAAGAAGAACACGGCACAGAGCGCGTTTCGGACAACCGAATGCGAGAAATTAAGCAAACCGTCTCGAGCCAGTCAGAAAAAATCGTGGCGGTCGGTTGCCCATTCTGTAAAAGTATGCTGCAAAGCACCCCAGAAGCCCAAGACAGTGGTGTGGCAATTAAGGATGTGGCAGAACTGATGCTCGAGAATCTGAATACAGGGCGGAGCAAAGGAGTTGTAGCCAATTAAATATCGCCGAGGCTCGCTTCGGAGTATTCGTGACACACTACTCTGAAATTCAAGAAAAATTCAGTCCACTTATGGTTTTACGGTTAATGTTGGTATTTCTTGTTGTATAAAGTCGTAAACTTTAGATGTGAATCATTCTTATTTCGATCTTCTCCCCATTCAAAATGGGGCGTTTACCAAACCGGGTCTGCCGAGCTTCCCTTGGCTCGAGCTAAGCCAAACCTTGCTACTCGAGGCGCTAGAAAACCAAAAACTAGGTAAAGTGACAGATATTTCAGCCCGTGGTGGCGCGGTGGCTCTGGCACTGCAAAAAAATGGCGCAAAAGTTGTGGTTTCTGATTCGAGTGCCGCAGCTTTGTCGTGTCTTGCAAAAACAAATTTAAAGATTGGAATGTTTGACAATGCCGATGCTGTCATTGCGATTCTGAATGGTGAGCGTGGCAACGCTCGGGCGATGCACACCATTCTCGAGGCTTGGCGTTGCTCTACAGACGGTGGCGTGGCTTTTTTGGCTGGCGATAAAGACAAAGGCTTTGAGCGTTATTTTAAGCAAGCCAAAACCATTTTTGGAACTGGCGAGATTATTGCTCGGGGCAAGGGTTTTCGGGTGGCAAAACTCGAGAAAACCCTACTCGAGATTCCAGCCCCGCTCGAGCCTCTGACGTTTGCGGTAGACGCTCGGGGGCAAACTCTGCAAGCTGTAACCCACGCTGGGACGTTTGCTTCGGGAAAACTCGATGCCGCAAGTAGCCTACTACTCGAGCATCTGCCAAATGGTTCTGGTCGCACCGTGCTGGATATTGGTGCGGGGTATGGGGTACTGTCTGGGTTTTTGGCGCTCGAGGGGGCAAAAGTGACCTTGCTTGAAGACGATACCTTAAGTGTGCAAAGTGCTTCTGACACACTTAAAGCCAATGGTTTAATGGGTATGGTGCTGCATTCGGATGTGGATTCTGCCCTCGAGCCAAGTGCCAAATTTGACTTGATTGTCATGAATCCACCGTTTCATGTCGGTAAGGACATGCGTTTGGATGTGGCGCTAGAATTTATTGCAGCCGCCAAACGCCATGCGACCCGTAACGCCGAAGTGTACTTGGTTGCCAATCATTTTTTGCCATATGAGACACCGCTTGCAAGCCTTGGGAAGCTCGAGACGGTGGTCAATGCCAAGGGCTTTAAGGTGCTAAAAGTGACTTTGGGCTAGTTATTCTTTTGGGTGGGCTTGAACATCTATGATTTTATCGTCTTCATCCTCGTTGTCTTCAAAATCCTCGTCGTCTAAGTCAACTTCAACAAAGCCGTTTGCTCTGAAGTCAGGGTCGTTGGTGATAAATAAATCATCCGAGAAATCCATACCGCCACCCATGATGATGTTGTAATTTCCTGCGCCGACAGTGCGGTTTAAGGTATTCATGATTTTATTGACATTGTCGTAAGGTCCGCTGATAAAAAATGGTTTGCCATCTTCGCCGCCAGTTGGAATGTCGTCCAAATAATTTTCTGGGTGTGCTTCGCCAATTAAACGCATGGCTTTACGGGCATCTTTGTGGGGTTCAAACCCAAGTCCTCGAGCATAGCTTATGGCGGTTTGAATCATTTTGCTGGCAAAATCTAAGCTGCAAGGTTGGATGGGTTCGGTTGACGCAATTGCCTCGAGTAATTCGTTCTTAAATTCAAATTCAGAACTAAAGCCCCTTGAATGAGCATCTTTAATACCCAAGCAACCAAGGTCAATTAAGAATAAGCCCACTCCAACAATACCTGCTGCATTTTGACGAGCAATCACCAATTGTTTGAGATTTGTGTGGTTCTGCCAGTCCTCGTTAATCCAACAACCGAGCAACGACCATGAACCCGCCCCAGAAATATTGATTTGGTCTGATTGAACAACACCTATAATGCGGTCTTTTTTGGCTTTTTCTTTTTCTTTACGGGCATCACGCCGCGCTTGTTTTGCCAGTGCCTTCTCGAGTTTCGCGGGGTCTTTAGACATGTAGACCACTATAACAATTTATGGGCGATAGCCGCTTGTCATTATTTTGCGTTCATCTGGTGCTAATTTAATTTTGTGCTAACCAATCGGTGGCAAAAAATCTTTGCTTGGAAACCTGTTAAGCGGCTGCAAGGGTATGTGTCGCCACTCGAGAAATTTGAGCCACTTCCATGGCGGGTGTTAATCGCTGTGCTGCTGGCGTTTGCTTTGGTGGTTTCACCCGTTGTCTTTGATTCTATTCCTGTGCTGCTGAGCATTTTGATACTGGTGGGATTGGGGGCGGTGAATGCCAAGGTGCGGGCTTTGGGTTTGGCTTTTATTGGTATTCCAGCCCTGTTTGCCTTGCTTTTTCAGAGCGGAGTAGCCACCGATAAAAGTTGGGCGGCGCTGCTGGCAATGCTTGAGTTTTATGCCCTCGAGCAACTGATTTGGGGTTTAGAAGAAGAAACGCCGCAACCTTGGCGAGCTTCTGCTTTGCTTTGGCTTTTAATGCCGAGTGCCTTGGGTTTATTGGGTATTTTACTGCTGATGCTCCTTTCTAACGCCAAGTGGCAAAGAAGTCTGTCTTTGGCTCGAGTTGCACAAAAACAATCCTTGCGTCAGCATTGGGTTTTTATCGTGCTGGGCTTGGTTTTGCTGGCTGGACTGAGTTCGTTTTTGCCCTTGCCAAATACACAAGGCATAAACCCACCCAACCTGCCAACGCTGTCATTCTCGAGTGGGCTTAAAAATCTTAGTCTCAATAATTCGCCTCCTCCAGAAGTTATTGTCGTACCTCTTAATCCTCGAGTGCCTGATTCGCAAAATTCCAATTGGACGAGTGGAATGGGTTTGACCTTGGTTCTGATGGTG
>JANNEE010000105.1:0-3626 GCA_031388325.1 Deinococcales bacterium | reverse complement strand
CATGGTTTTGACTTTTTCAAAGTTGCCATGACCAGCAATCACAAATTCTCTAATTGTCTCCTCGTTCATAAATCACCTCACGTTGACCTAAATCCTCAGCAAACCTGAGTAAATACCCATCAGGGTCTTGAACAAGAAATTGCCGATTACCAACTTCAAGATTATTCTTACGATACCATCGTTCTTCAACTTCCATCAGCAATGGAATTTTTGCTTTACTAAGATTCTCGAGAATAGGATTCAGATTTTTAACTGTAATCTGAAAGTTAATGCCACGCCCAAGCGGATACTCAAACAGAGCAGTCTGCCAAGTTCGTCCTACACCAAATCGGTCAATCATCAATTGGACATCACCAAGCGTCAGAAAGGCAAAACCCTCCTCGGGGCGCTCGTACAGCACCGAAAAACCAAGTATTTTTGTGTAAAACTCTAAACTAACCAAAAAATCTCGAACACTCAGTTCTGGAATTAAGCTCATAAGCCCGGAACACGCACCCCACCACGTCCATCCCAGCCATTAAAACCATAAAAACGTCCATGAACCCCAGTGTTTAAGTAGTCGAGGAGCGGTTCGCGCATCGGAACTTGCCCTAATTTTTCGACGGCTTCTTTGGGGTCAAAAAAACGAGCTTCAACAATAAAACCATCGGGGTCTCGAGGATTTAATAAGCCGTCCCATTCGGCAGCAAAAGCAAAGACAATAATTCGTTCGTTTTTCATTTCATCTTCGATATGGACACTGTACGCCAAATGATGAACGTGCTTGACCTTTAACCCTGTCTCCTCGAGAACTTCGCGTTTGACAGCTTGTAAGGCAGTTTCGCCGTGTTCAACCATGCCACCGGGGACGGTGTAACGCACCCGCCCTAAGCCCTGCCAGTCATTAGCGACCAGCAACACACGACCCATTTTATCGCGCAGCACGGCGGCTGCGACCAGTAATTCACGCCGCGCCATTACGCAACAACCTTCTGCATTTGCTTTTCGATTCGCTCCGCAATCAGGGTTTCTTTTTCTAAAGCCCGTAAGGCAGTTGTTAATTCGCCCATGCCACCTTCAATGATCGTGACAAGCGGATAATTCTTGGCTTCGCCCTCAAGACGGTGGTCGGTAACACGGTTTTGCGGATAATTATAGGTGCGGATTTTTTCGGAACGCTCACCTGAACCAATCAGGCTCGAGCGGGCTTCGGAGCGTTCACGGGCAGTCCGTTCGCGTTCGCGTTCAAACAACCTCGAGCGCAGCACAGTCAGGGCTTTATCGCGGTTTTTGAGTTGGCTACGACCATCTTGGCAAGTCACGGTAATTTCATCTTGTGTACCTTCACGGTAGACAATTCGCACCGCGCTATCAGTGGTGTTGACTCCCTGCCCACCATGTCCACCAGCGCGGTAAACATCAATACGGTAATCGGCGGGACTGAGTTGCACATCTACATCCTCGGCTTCTGGCAGAACCGCAATCGTGGCGGTACTGGTGTGAATCCGCCCAGCCGATTCGGTACTTGGAATACGTTGTACCCGATGCACCCCAGATTCAAACTTAAAAATCCCAAATGCCCCAGCCCCACGAATCTCGGCGGTGACTTTGGCAAAACCACCAATATCGGATTCGTTGGTGTCAATCACCTCGAGCTTAAAACGTAGGGTTTCACAATAACGCTGATACATCCTAAAGACATCGGCGGCAAATAAACCTGCTTCTGCGCCGCCCGTACCCGCCCGAATTTCAAGAATCACATCTCGAGCATCGGCGCTGTCTTTGGGCAGGGTCAGTTCTTCAAACTCCAACTCGAGCAGTGGGATTTTTTCTTCGCACTCAAGCACGTCTAGGGCTGCCAATTCTCCGAGGTCGGGGTCAGACAACAAACCCAGTGCTTCGGAAAGGCGCTGCTTGGTCTCGAGTAACAACCGACTTAATCGGGCTAACTCCTGCATCTCGCCGTATTTGCGTTGCGCTCGAGCGTATGCCGCGCCGTCGGCTAAAAGCACCGGATCGGCAAGGCTCGCTTCGAGTTGGGCAAACTCGGCGAGAATAATTTCTAAGGACTCGTTCATAACTTACCAGTCTACCGTGTCTCGAGCCAAGGTGATAGACATAAAAGACTAAATTTCTTCGAGAATTATCCCACTGCGCGGCTCGAGACACAAAGTACCTTCAATTCGAGAATTGTTGAGTGCATCTGTGTACACCCCGCTGACCTCGAGACTGACGGCTGTTTCAGAGGCGTTTAAGGCAACCAAGGCACGGCTACCTGCAAAGGTGCGCTCAAACATCACGGTCATCCCTTCGGTATACAAAAACTTTATTTCACCGCGCCGCAAAGCTGGGATTCGTTTCCGTGCCGCAATACAGGCTTTGGTAAACTCGAGAATTTCTGTGTTCCACCGACTTACATCCCAAGGCATTCCGCGTCGGCAATCGGGGTCGCTTAGACCGTCCAGTCCAATTTCATCACCATAATAAATGCACGGCGCACCAACAAAAGCCATTTGAAACAGCGTTAAGAGTTTATAGGTCGCCAAGTCATGACCAATCACACTATGAAGCCGTGGCGTGTCGTGACTGCACAACAAATTCAGTTGCACAAGGTTTATATCCCACGGGTACAAAGAGAGTAATTCCCGCACACCCTTGGCAAAACCAGTTGCATTCAATGAGCGTTGCCCCAAGTGCTTTAAGCTCGTGTCCTTGGTCACACTCGGCATGATTTGTTTAGCCGCTAGAAAATCATAGGCAAGGCTCGAGAAGACATAATTCATGACCGCATCGAATTGATCGCCCTGCAACCAACGCTGGGCGGTTTCCCAGATTTCCCCAACAATATAGCCTTCAGGATTGACATTTTTAACCCGCCGCCGAAATTCTTGCCAAAAGGCATCATCATCAATTTCGTTCGGCACATCCAAACGCCAGCCGTCTATCCCTTGTTTCATCCAGTATTCCGCCACACCCCAAAGGTACTGACGCACCGCCAAGGTATCGGTATTAAATTTTGGCAAGGCTGGATAGCCCCACCAAGCCTCGTAATTGGGTGGCTCACGGCTTTCATATGCCCTAAGCGGAAAACCCTTAATAAAAAACCAATCCACATAGGCGCTCTGGCTTCCATTCTCGAGAACATCATGGAACTGAAAAAAACCACGCGAGGCATGATTAAAAACCCCATCCAAAACGACTTTTATGCCACGCGAATGCGCTGCCTCGAGCAGTGTTTTTAAGGCTTCGTTACCGCCCAACATCGGGTCAACCACCATATAATCATGGGTGTGATAGCGGTGATTTGCCCCACTTTGAAAGACTGGGCAAAAATAAATGGCGGTTATCCCAAGCAATTCCAGATGATCCAAATGCTCGACTACACCGAGTAAATCCCCGCCTTTATAGCCGTGTGGTGTCGGTTTAGAATCCCAAGGCTCGAGATTACTTGATTTTGCAACCGCATTGGACTTGGCAAAACGATCTGGGAAAATCTGATAGAAAACTGCGTCTTTGACCCATTCTGGTGTGATACTCATGGGGCTATCATATCGTTTTTAGAAGCAAATTTCCCAAACAACTTTTCTAGCACATCTTCGACTGAGCTTCAAATGCACC
The DNA here is from genome assembly GCA_031388325.1 of Deinococcales bacterium. Classification (GTDB taxonomy): domain Bacteria; phylum Deinococcota; class Deinococci; order Deinococcales; family JAAFIG01; genus JAAFIG01. Next base: position 29 of record JANNEE010000105.1, on the reverse strand, counting down.
AATAACATCTGACTTATTCAGCAAATACC
>JANNEE010000102.1:0-6552 GCA_031388325.1 Deinococcales bacterium | reverse complement strand
CTTTTATCTGGATTTCGCAATAGCGGCGTGTGAATCCATTCGGGTTCAGTCCAGCCCATCGCCTCAATAATCAGTTTGTGAATCGGTGAACTGGTCAGCCATTCCTCGGCGCGAATCACATGGGTCACGCCCATGTCATGGTCATCGGACATCGCCGCCAAATGGTAAGTCGGCATTCCATCGGCTTTGAGTAGCACTTTATCGTCTAGCTCGGCAGCCTTAAAGACCACTGCACCACGCAGACGGTCTTGAATAATCACTTCGCCAGTCAAAGGCGCTTTAATACGAATCACAAATAGCTCACCGGTTAAAGCTCGAGCCTCGGATTCGGACACTGACAAATCACGGTCCCGGCGGTCATACCCACGGTAACTGGCTTTTTGTGCCTCAGCAATTTTACGGCGCTCCTCAAGTTCAGCACTGGTATCAAAAGCTCGGTACGCCGTGCCGTTCTCGAGCATCTGGGCAGCATACTTTTGATGATTTGCCACGCGCTCGGTTTGAATATAACTGCCAGCCGGTCCCCCAACCGTTGGTGATTCATCGGCTGGCAACCCAACCCAATCAAGCATCTCGAGCAGACGCTTTTGCGATTCTGGATTAAAACGTGTTCGGTCAGTGTCTTCGATTCGCAGAATAAATTTGCCACCGTTCTGATGGGCAAAAACACGGTTAAACAGCGCTTGGTAAATTGTACCAACGTGCGGGTCGCCGGTTGGACTTGGAGCAATACGGGTTTTTATCATAAGTACCTCGAGAAAAAAGAAAAGAACACAAGACAGGGATTCTACCCAAAAATAGGTTCTCAAAACTCGAGAGCGCAAGTCATGGCTCAAGAATACCCAAAAATAAGATTCTTGGACATCGCACAATGACTTATTTGAATTTCAACTCTCGAGTGTCAGAACAACGCCACCCATGAGATGCAATTCAGCCTTTCGCAACTCGCGTTCAGAAATCATAAACCCGATTTTGTCAGTTGAGCCGTCTGAATAGCGAGGGGTGTCAACACTTGGATAGAAATTCGGCGCTGTTTGCCATTCAGTTCAAACACCATCGTTGAACCTATTTTAACTCGCCAATCCTGAGTTAGAGCATTAACGATCAATACTGTGTATCTTTCACCAATAACAAATGCCTCGAGAACCGTAAACTGCATAATTAATCCACCCCAAGCCCCAAGCCTTCAAAAAATCCCTTCAATGGGTAATTCGCTATTGCCCCTCGAGTACCACCAAGCGCAAAAGTTTCGGTTTTGATTCGCTCGAGCATGGCGGCTTTTTGGTCGGCTGGCAGTTGTCCCATTCTCGAGTTTTGCCCTGTCTGAGAGCCGTGAGCGTCCAGCGCTGCTAGTTTTTGCTCGGTGTACGCACTGCCGTCAAACTTCACCGCAATCGTGTCGCTGCTGACTCCAAAAACTTCTGGGGTCATGCCGGGGGTCATTGGTCCGCCGGGTTGCTTGAGCCATTCGCGCATCGTCTCGAGTGGAAAAGCCGTAAAAAATAAACGTTGTGGCGCATCTGCCAAGTAACCGCTCGAGAAAAACGCAGCACTGGTAGCGCGGTAAACGCTTAAATGGTCTGGGTGGTTGTAGCCGCCGTGCGGGTCGAAGGTCAGCATCACTTGGGGCTTGGTTTCTTTTATCACTTCAATAATTTTTTGTTCCATCTCGAGGTAATCAATGTTGATGGTGGCAAGTGGGTCGTCTTTTCGCAGCCGCTCGAGTCTGCCCGAATCGTGGTAATCCATAAAATGTGGTTCTGAAATGCCCATGATGCCGCAAGCCTTTCGCAACTCGAGTTCACGGTGTTTGCCAAGGTCGGAAATACTTAAATTTGGGTCGGTGATTTTTCCAGCTTCGCCGCGTGTGGCACAAAGAAGTTCTACCCGTACACCAAGTTTGGCATAATGGCTTAAAATGCCGCCGCTCGAGAAGGCTTCATCGTCTGGATGTGCAAAAACCGCCAGTAAACTTGGTTGCATAGCCAAAAGATTACTGCTTGGCAGGTTGTGTTCATCGAAATGTGCAATACCAAATTGCTCGAGAATCGGGTCGGAGCGTTCAAGCACAAATGTTCCTTCGACTTCGCGTTGTACCCGAATCAGGGCTAAACCATACAAGCGCATCGAAATCGCCCACTCGAGGGAGTGTTCTGGCAACAGTCCAGCACTGCGTCTAAAATGCTCGACTGCCTTCAAGTCCTCCTCAAGTTTCCAAGCCTCGAGTCCGAGTTGCAAGTGCTGATTCATACGGTATTCTAAGCCCATGATTCCAATTCCAAATCAGGTTGTGCCACTAGAAGGCGAGTTTTCCCTCAAAGCAATAACGACCATTACCTGTACAGCCAATGCGCTTTCAGAAGCCAAAAAATTAGCCGAGAAATTAGGTATTCCCGTTCTGGTTTCCGATGCCTCACCCAATAGTATTCACCTCGAGTTAAATGCAGATTTTGATAATCCAGAAGCCTATATTCTCGAGATTCGCCCAAGTGGGGTACGAATTTCTGCCAGTGGTTTGGCTGGGCTTTTTTATGGCTGTATCACGCTTTTGCAGTGCGGCTCGAGTTGCGCCCTGATTGAAGATGCACCACGTTTTTCTTGGCGCGGTTCGCATTTGGATGTCTCGAGACACTTTATGCCGTTTGAATGGCTTAAAAAATATCTGGATTTATTGAGTTTGCACAAAATGAATGTACTGCATTTGCACCTGACCGATGACCAAGGCTGGCGGCTCGAGATTAAAAAATACCCGCGTTTAACCGAAATTGGGGCGTACCGAAAACAAACCAGAGTTGGACATGAATTATCGGAAAGTAAAAGTTTCGATTGTCTTCCGCACGGTGGTTTTTACACCCAAGCTCAAATGAAAGAACTGGTGGCATATGCCTTAGAACGTCACATCACGATTGTTCCAGAAATCGAAATGCCCGGACACGCCACGGCTGCATTAGCCGCCTACCCAGAATTTGGCAACACCAAAAAAGCGCCCGAAGTCACACCGAATTGGGGCGTGTTTGAGAGTGTTTTTAGTCCTGAAGAAAGTACCTTTGCCTTTCTTGAAGATATTTTATCCGAAGTTCTCGAGATTTTCCCTAGCCCATACATTCACATTGGCGGCGATGAATGCCCAAAGAAAGAATGGAAAGAAAGCGCAATAGCACAAGCCATCATGAAAGCCAATCATCTTGAAGATGAAGAAGCGCTACAAAGTTATTTTGTCGGGCGAATCAATACCTTCTTAAAATCTAAAGGGCGCAAAATGATTGGTTGGGACGAAATTCTCGAGGGCGGTCTCGTGGGGGGCGCAACCGTGATGTCTTGGCGTGGTGAAGCAGGCGGAATTATCGCCGCCAAAGCTGGGCATGATGTGGTCATGACTCCCGGAACACATGTTTATTTTGACCATTACCAAACCGAGAATCCAGACCTCGAGCCTTTGGCAATTGGCGGTTGCACCACGCTCGAGAAGGTTTATTCCTATGAGCCGATTCCAACCGAACTTTCAGCACTCGAGGGACAACGTGTACTCGGCAGTCAAGCCCAACTCTGGACGGAATATATGCCAAATTCAGCCCATGTTGAACGCATGGCATTTCCTAGGCTTTGTGCGCTGGCAGAAGTGCTTTGGACAAAGCCAGAAGCTCGAGATTACAAGGACTTTCTTAAGCGCCTCGAGCCTCACTTAGAAAAGTTAGACATCAATCATCACCCTTTAGCTTAGAATTTGAGTGTGCGCGTTTACCAATCTCCATTTGACCGCCCAAAAACCCAGAGCGTGGTTGCCATTGGCAGTTTCGATGGCTTGCACCTTGGGCATTTGGCATTGCTCGAGAAACTTAAAAACTTGGCTTTTGAGAACCATCTACCAAGCGTGGTCTTTACCTTTGACCAACCGACTCGGGTGCTTTTACAGGGGAGTAAATTCTTGTATTCCTTAGCCGAAAAACTCGAGATTCTGCAAAGCCTTGGGGTATCGGAAGTGATTGCCGTGCCGTTCACCAAGGAATTCTCGAGCCGTGCAGCCAGTGCTTTTTTAGAAGATATTCGCGTCCTGAACCCAAAAGAAATTGTGGTTGGCAGAGATTTTCGCTTTGGCAATGCTCGAAGCGGTGGTATTCCAGACCTCGAAACCCTTGCAACCGTTCATACGCTCGAAATGCAAACCCTCAACGGCTCAGAAGTTCACGCCTCGAGCATTCGCACTGCCCTCGAGAATACCGATGTAAAAGCCGCCAATGCCATGTTGGGGCGTTCGTACCATGCTTCGGGCGTGGTGGTGCTGGGGCAGCAACTTGGGCGCACGATTGGCACACCAACGGCAAATATCGCTGTACCAGAAGGAAAACTCTTGCCAAAAGGGGTGTACGCTGTTCGGCTCGAGACCCCAGATGGTGTTTTGCACCCCGCGATTGCCAACATTGGCACACGTCCAACCATTGGCGGCATGACCGAGAGTTTTGAGGTGCATGTATTTAATTTTGAAGCCGATATTTATGGTTTTGAAGTCAGTGTTTACTTTGAGGCTTTTATTCGTGCTGAACAAAAATTTATTGGTTTATCCGCCTTAATCGCCCAACTCGAGGTGGATAAACAAAAAGCTCGAGAATTTCTGGTTCATCATACGCTCACTTGAGGTCTGGTGACTCAAAGCTACCAAATATAGTGGTATTGGTGCTTAAACCACTGTACAGAATCGGTTTTTCTTGGAATAATAGGAACGTGCGAACTTCTCGGTTTCTTGGCGCTTTTGGCGTAGCAATGATGCTCTTATTTTTGGGGCTTTCGATTGGCTTAGCCCAACTTAATGGCGTAGGAACACCACGCATTGCCGCCCATGAACAAGGTAGTTTTACTCGAGTGGTGCTAGATGCCCCAACCAAACCAAAATTTAGTGTGACGACTAACGGCAAAACCTTTCAAATGACGATTACTCCAGCCAAGGCAGTCAATGGCACGGGCAGTTCTGACACTCCCGAATTGGCATTTTGGGAACTAAAAACCTCAAATCAAAGTGTGATTTTAACCTTACGCACCACTTTTGATTTAGGTAAAAGTAAGGGCTGGAAAGCCTTTACCCTAGACCCAACCGGCGACCAGCCTAACCGCATTGTGATTGACCTTGGTAAGCAACTGGGTGTGGTAGCAACCAGCACACCAACAAAACCCTTGGTCAGTAAGCCCAAAACGCCAAGTAAACCCAAACTAACCGTGGTGCTAGACCCCGGTCACGGCGGCATAGACCCCGGGATGGTCGGTTATGTTACCGAAGAAAAAGTAACGCTTAGTCTTGGCTTAAAAGTGCGGGCAATTCTCGAGAGTAACGGTGTCAATGTCATCATGACCCGCTCGGGTGATTATGCTTGGCAAGGAAGCAATGGTTGCGATAAACGCTGTGATTTAGATGCAAGGGCAAATATGGGCAGCAGTGACCGCAATGCCTTTGTCAGCATTCATGTCAATAGCGCCGATGCTCGGGCGCAGGGCATATCCACTTACCTTTTTGGACAATCGCCCGATGCCGAAACCCTCGCCCAAGCCGAACGCGAAAACGGTGGTGGTAGCACTGGTAAAGCCTTGACTCGAGCCGCCAGAAACGCCGCTCAAGATTTACTGAACGACCAATTGGCACAACTGAACGTCAGGTTCTCGAATCGGCTTGCCAGTTTGGTGCAAAATAACATCATCAGTGCGACGGGTGCGTACAACCAAGGGGTCAAGCAAGCCGAGTTTTGGGTGATTAAAAAACCAAGAATTCCAAGTATTTTAATCGAAACAGGTTTTGGCACACACCCAGTCGAGGGCAAGAACTTAGGGACAAACTGGTATCAACAAAAATTAGCCTTGGGAATTGCCAAGGGCATCCTCAGTTTCTTAAACGCCAATTAAATTATGTACGGCAAAAAATTTGACCCCAAACCAATGTCTGCCCAAGACGCTTTGCAGTACGCGATTCGAGCGTTGTCGGCTCGGGCATTGACCGAACATGAACTCGAGAAGAAATTAAGACTGCGTAAAACCAGTACCGAAATTATTACGAATATCATTGCTCGTTTACGCGAACTTGGTTTTTTGAACGACACCGCCATTGCCAAACGAACCAGTCAAGACGCTGCCCTTGGTAAATTTGGGGTACAGCGCAAACTCAGCAAACGAGGCATTCATAAACACGTTATTGAAGACGTACTGACCACAAGAGATATTGACACCGACTTCACAGTAGCCGTTGCCCTGCTCGAGAAGTACCAAAATCGTTTTACGGGCGAACGCGCCAAAGCCAAAGCGATAGCATTTTTAATGCGCCGTGGTTTTGCGTATGGCACGATTCAAAAAGCCATCAGGGAGCAAAGCGAAAGCTGGAAGGAAGAAGGCGATTAATATTGTTATCTTCAGGCTTGTGGTAGAGCCTTCAAAGGAATGCCATTTCATCGTTGGCTACACGACAGACACAGGGGTGTCTTGACCATAAACGCACACCTAACGGGCATGGTCGCCTGTCCCCACGGTCATGATATGAAAAATGCGTGAGGTAGGGGCGAACCCCCGTGTTCGCCC
>JANNEE010000101.1:0-1775 GCA_031388325.1 Deinococcales bacterium | reverse complement strand
CGAAATCACTTCTGCGCCAGTATCAAGAAGAATCGGTACATCCGAAAACTCGAGAATTTTAGTATTTGGATTGTTCGATAGGGCAATCCGTAAGACCCCAGCTTCTTTGGCGGCTTCTAATGCCCCAAGCACATAAGGCGTGCCACCACTGGCAGCAATGCCAATCAACACATCCGTATTTGTGGGTTTTAGGGCTAATAAATCGGCTTTACCCAGTGCAAAATCGTCTTCTGCACCTTCGACGGCTTGAAAAACCGCGCTTTTGCCGCCCGCCATGACCACCACAGCCCGTTCTTTACGCCAGCCAAAGGTCGGGGTTAATTCGCTTGAGTCTAAATATGCCAAGCGCCCACTTGTCCCCGCCCCAGCGTAGAGTAAGCGCCCACCTTGGGCTAAACGGGCGGCAGCCAAATCCACGGCTTTGGCAATTTGGCTCGAGGCTTCTAAAACCGCCTTAACCGCGTTTTCTTGATCAAAAACCAGTAGATGTACCAAAGCAGCGGTTTCCAATAAGTCTAAGTCCTTGGTTTGCTGATTGATGCTTTCTGTGCCGATTCCAGTTGCGCCAATGGTCATGGCGGTAGTTTACACTTAAGTCGTGTTGCCAACTCGAGCGTATGCCACTTTGAATTTGCGTTGGAATCCGTTCTCTGAACCTAACCAAGATGAACGGGCTGATTTAGCCGTGCAAATGCCAGAATTTTTCCTCGAGCCAAAAAAAGCTATTTTAATTCTTGGAGAAAAAGGACGCGGTAAAACCACGCATTTACTGGCACTACACCAAAAAAATCCAGATGCGCCTTATGTTCACTTGCCAGAATTTGGCAAGCATCCAAGTATCCCAAGAAGCACAATTGTTTTCTTAGACGAAGCCCAGCGTGTACCGCGCCCGACCCGAAGGTTCATTTGGCAACGCGCCAAAACATGGGTGATTGCCTCGCATGAAAATCATGCGTCTGAACTTGAGCAGGCTGGTTTTAAGGTGGAAATTCTGCATTTAACAGGTTTAACCTTAGAAAAACTTGAAGCGGTCATCGAAAAACGTCTCGAGTGGGCAAAACGTTCTGACCTCGAGCCACCACACATCCCACAACAAAGACTCGAGCAACTTCTAAAACAATTCGGCGATGACTTACGCGGTATTGAAGGAGCGTTGTACGATGAGTACCAGAAATTATCAAAGGAGTTCTTATGAGTTTGAAGCTCGAGATTCGACTTGACCGTCCCGACGGGGTGTACATAGCTGGTGACACGGTTTCTGGCATCGTCACAATTCACGACCCCGACGGTGGACGTGGCAAAATTCAACTGATTCGTGAATGGCGAGCGCACGGACGCGGACATGGCGATCATGGCTCTCGAGCCGAAGTGACCATCGCCGAGACTTGGGGGGCGGGAGTCAGCGAAGTCCCCTTTAGTTTCCCGATGCCAGACGGTCCGTTTACCTACCGAGGCACAAACACCAACTTAGACTGGTATGTTCGAGCAGAGTCTGGCGGAATGTTTGGTAAAACCAAAGCCGAAACCGATTTTATTTTTGGCGCAGTCCCAAACATGCCCAGTGTTGACTTTGGACCGAGCTACACTGCACCAGTGGCATATGGCAAACCAGCCACAGGAAGCACTTTTGGCATTGTGGCATTGGTTGTTTTTGTGCTTATTTTTGGTGGTATCGGGTTTTTTGTTTTCGGGGCTGCTCAACCACCACTGATTATTGCACTTCCATTTGGAGCAATTTTTCTGGGGGTCTTTGGCTTTATTGGCTATTCTTTGCT
>JANNEE010000074.1:0-14517 GCA_031388325.1 Deinococcales bacterium | reverse complement strand
GGTCGGTCAGTTGCTCGAAATTATCTAACACCAGCAACATGGATTTTTGCCCAATAAAGGTTTTAATTTGTTCAAGCATCGGCTGACTGGTTTGTAAAGTTATTTCTAGGGTCGTGACGACTCGAGCCAGTAAATCGTTTTCGGTTTGGGCAGTTTCTAAGGCGATAAAATAAATGCCATCTAAGTATTGTTGGCTTTGCAGGGCAGTTCGGGCAGTCTCGAGGGCAAGGCTGGTTTTACCAATGCCTCCAAAACCAAACAGGGTCAGCAATTGGGCTTGGTTTTGAAAATTCGTCAGGATTGAATGTATTTCTTGGGTTCGTCCAATAAATTCTACGCTGGGTTGGATTAAATTATGAGGTGCGACTTGTTTTTGTTGTTCTTGGATGCGGTTTTGTAAATCCTCAACTCGTCGGGTAAACCACGATTTTAAGTCGGTGCTGCCCAAATTCAGTACATTCTGGGCTTGCTCGAGGTATGGCTCTATCTGGTCAAGGTTTTTTTGCGCTAAAGCCTTTTCGCAGAGTTGTAAATAAGCCTCGAGAACTTGGCGTTTAATAAATTGGCGGGTGGTTTTGAGCCATGCAGCCAGTTCGATGTTGTCCGGTGCTTCAAAACCAGCTAGAAATTCGCCTTGGTAAAGCCGAATAGCTGCTTCTAGTTGCCCCTGTTCGAGTAAATGCAGTACCTCGAGGGCATCACAAGTTCCAATAAATTCGATGCTTTGCCGTGAGGTTACTAGGGCATCTGCGACAAAAGGTTTAAGCTGAAAAATTTGATTGCGTAGGCTATTCATTGGGTCTTCGGCATCTTGCCAGAAAAAATCTGCCAGAAAATGCCGATTTTGCCGACCTTCAAACAGCAAGTAGGTCAAAAACGCCACGGCTTTAGGGCGGGTGAATGAACGACCCTCGAGCCTAATTTGCCCTAAAGTTGACAAATGAACAGTTGTGACGGCGCTGGCAGTCATCATCCCAGTCTTAGTCTACCGTAATTTTGGGCATAAAAAATCCACCAGTTTGACTGGTGGATTCACCTGAACTTAGTCAGAGATTGCGCTGGCGATTTCCTCAAGCGTGGTTTTACCTTGCAGGGCTTTCTCGAGACCATCTTCCATTAAGGTCACAAGCCCAGCTTTTTCTCTGGCAATTTGTCTGATTTCAGTCGAAGTTTTATGTTCAATGATTGCCTTACGAACATGATCGTCCACCACCATCAATTCGTGGATTGCCATACGACCTTTATAACCTGTATCACTGCATTTGTTGCAGCCCAAACCTTTAACGATGGTACGCCCGACCACTTGCTCCTCACTGACTCCGAGGCGGCGTAGCACTTCAGGGTCGGCGGGCAGTTCTTGTTTGCAGTCTTTGCAGACTTTACGCACTAAACGCTGAGCTAGTACCCCAACTAAGGAAGCCGAAACATTGAAAAGTTCTACTCCCATTTCCTCGAGACGAGTAATTGCACCAGCCGCATCATTGGTGTGGAGTGTTCCGACCACCAAATGTCCTGTCAGGGCAGCTTCAACCGCAATTTTAGCGGTTTCAGTGTCACGGATTTCGCCGACCATAATAACGTCTGGGTCTTGACGCAAAAAAGACCTGAGCGCCCGCGCAAAAGTCATACCCGCCGCATTATTGACTTGCGATTGGTTTAAGCCTGGAATTTCGTACTCGATTGGGTCTTCGATGGTTGTAACGTTAATATCTGGGGTGGCAATTCGTTTTAGGCTCGAGAAGGTGGTGTAGGACTTACCAGAACCTGTCGGACCAGTAATCAAAAAGATTCCGTAGGGGATTTGGATGAGGTCTTTGTAGCGTTCTAGGTTATAATCTGAGAAACCCAAATCCTCGATTTCTGGAATATTCGTAGCTTTTTGCAAAATACGCATCACAATCTTTTCGCCGTACTTAACGGGTAGGGTAGATAAACGCAAATCGCAATTGATGCCTTTAGACTTAAAACTAACCCGTCCATCTTGTGGAACACGGCGTTCGGCAATGTCTAAGCCACCCATAATTTTAATACGGGCGGCAATACTGTTGGCACTCGCACGCGGCAGGGTTGTAATTTCTTTCAGCGAACCGTCTATGCGAAAACGCACCCGCACCAAGTCCGGGGTGGGTTCGATGTGAATGTCCGAAGCCTCTGCCAAAATTGCTTCACGGATGACATGATCGACAGTGCGAACCACCGCGTTATCGTCTAAACTCGAGTCTACTTCTTCAACTTTGCCACTGCCACCAGAACCAAGGGCTGCCAGTTCTTTGTTCAGTTCATCGGCATTGATTCCACTTGCACCATAAGCACGGTCTATCAATTTTTGAATATCACTTTCGATGGCAACGACGGGAATAATCTCGCGCCCAGTCATCAGCTTTAAGTCATCTATGGCAAAGACATTGCGTGGGTCTTTCATTAAAACTTGCAGTGCATTGCCCTGCATCTTAAACGGAAAAAGCGTATAGCGCCGAGCTTGGTTTTCGGGGATTAAGGTAATCACCCCGGGGTCTGGGGCATCTTGTCCGGGATTAACAAATTCGTAGCCAAGTTGGACCGCCAAGGACTTCGCCAGCATTTCTGGCGAGAGTTTACCAGACTGCACCAGCGTGTCCTCGAGACGACCACCACCGGTCTTTTGCTTGGCAAGGGCGCGGTCTACCTCGTCAGCACTGGCATAGCCGAGTTCTACAAGGACTTCACCAAGCGGTTTAGACTTCCCCTCTTTGCGTTGGATTTTAAGCGCTTCGGCAAGTTGTTCACGGTTAATTTTACCTTCGGTCACAAAGTCTTCGCCAAGCCGACCTTTGATTACATAGATACGGTCAATCAGGGCTTCGACTTGGGTAGGTGCCATCATCGAGATTCGCACTTGTTTTTTAAACAAGGCTTGAATGTCTGGTTGGCGTTTTGGCTCAGGGCAAACAATCGTAATCGTCACACCATCGTCGCTTATTGGCACGGCTTGAAAACGCACTGCATCGGTACGCAGCAGTAAACTCGAGACTTCTTCTGGCACAGCCAAGGAAATACTATCTTCGATAAACGGTGCATTGGCTTGCTCGGCAAGCACACGGAACAATTCGACTTCTGGTAAATAGCCTAAACGCACCAAAATTTTGCCTATCGGTTCGCCATTTGGTTCTTGGAGCGCCAGAGCTTCCTCGAGTTGCCCATCGGTGATGACCCCTTTACGCGCCAAACGATTGCCAAGCCGTTCTTCTTCGGGGCTGGATAACTTACCGAGTTCTGGAATATCGAGACCCAATTCTGGGTAATAGGTTGCAATCGCCCATTTAATATGGTCACGCAAGGCTTGGTGCGGGTCTACGACGCTGTTGGTGGCATCTTCAATAGCTTCTATTGCCATGGTGTTCAGTGGGTCAACAAAGGCGACCCGCAATTTGCCATTCTCGAACTTAAAGGGAAACGCCATCAGTTCTTGGGCTTTATTGCCGTCTATTAAAGCCGTCACTTCTGGTTCTGGCTCGAGCAGCACCAAATTAACCAAAGGATAACCAAGTTCATCTTCGATGGCTCTGGCAATTCGTCGTTCATTGACAATCCCATTGTCGATCAGAATATCGGCTAAACGACCTCCGAGTTCGGCGTGTTTTTCTAAAGCACGTTGTAAGTCTGTGTCTGATACATAACCAAGTTGTAAAAGTATTGCTCCGAGGCGACGGTCTCCAATTGATAGTACGGGCATATTCCCCCTTGCAAGGTCTACCGCTTTTGGCGGTTACGAAAATAGATAACGACAGTCTAGCCCATTTTGGTGGTTCGGTGTCACAATACCCTGACCGAGGCTTTGAGCTATGGGCTATGAGCTTTGAAGCCTTTTCAAAGCTCATAGCTGGACTCAGAGCTTTACGGGTCACGCCTCCCCTATTTTTAAGTTACATTCGCTACCATGGAGAAACTCTCGGTGGCTATTGTTGGTGGTTCTGGATATGCAGGTGGCGAGTTCCTGCGCTTGGCATTATCGCACCCTAAACTCGAGGTGACGCAGATTACTTCTAGGGCAAATGCGGGCGATCCCGTTACCTTTACCCATCCTAATCTGCGCGGACGCAGCAGCTTAAAGTATAAAAAACCATCCGACCTCGAGCCAGCCGATGTGGTTGTGCTTGCCATGCCGCACCACGAGGCGATTAAGCAATTTGATGTCTTTGATGCTTTGGCTAAAGAGGTGATTATAGATTTAAGTCATGATTTCAGGATTCGAGACCCGAAACTCTATGAAAAGTTCTATGAAGAAAGCCATCCTCGTCCAGAGTTACTAAATACTTTTGTCTACGGCAACCCCGAGATTCACAAAGAAGAATTAAAAGGTGCAAAGCGGATTGCTTGTGCTGGATGCGGGGCGACTGCCACAATTCTAGGTCTATACCCGCTCTATAAAATGGGTGTGCCAATGCCCGGTAAGGATGTCTTTACCACCATTCTAATGGGTTCAAGTGCGGCAGGGGCAGCCTCGAGTGATGCGAGCCACCACCCAGAGCGCAGTGGGTCTTTACGGGTTTTTAAGCCCGTTGGTCATCGGCACACCGCCGAAGTGATTCAAGAAATTCCCGCCCAGGTTAATTTTCATTTAACCGCCATTGCTGTGGAACGTATCCGAGGCATTCTTGCCACCTCGAGTGTCTTTATTCCCGACGGGTACTCCGAACGTGATGTTTGGAGCGCGTACCGCGAAGTTTATGCTGATGCACCTTTTACGCGGATTGTAAAGGTCAAAAAAGGAATTCATCGTTACCCAGACCCAAAAATGCTTGATGGTACAAATTACTGTGATATTGGCTTTGAACTTGACCCAGAAACTGGGCGGGTGGTGATTATTACCGCCATAGATAATCTGGTCAAAGGCACAGCCGGACATGCGATTCAGTCCCTGAACATCTCCAGAGGTTGGGAGGAAAGCCTTGGTCTCGAGTTTACGGGGCTACACCCTTAAATCCCAATTTGTGGGCAAGTCCCCAGCAAGCTGCACACTTCGCAATTTGGATTTCGGGCGTTACAAACCCTCCTGCCATGCAAAATTAGGGCGTGATGCACAAAAATCCAGTCTGCTCGAGGAAATAGCTTTTCTAAATCGGTTTCGACCGCATCTGGATTTTGCGAAACCGAAAATTCTAAGCGTCGCGCTAAGCGCCCGACATGGGTATCCACCGCAATTCCCGGGCGACCAAAGGCATTGGACAGCACCACCGTGGCAGTTTTACGTCCTACACCGGGCAGGGTCAGCAAGGCTGCAAAATCGTTCGGCATTTGACCGCCATACTGTGAAACAAGGATTTTAGAGGTGGCAACGATGTTCTTGGCTTTATTACGAAATAAGCCAATGGTTTTAATCAGCCCTTCAACTGTCTCGAGGTCGGCGTTGGCGAGGGCTGCCGCGTTTGGAAACGCCTCAAACAAGGCTGGGGTGGCTGCATTGACACTGACATCGGTGGCTTGAGCCGATAAAATCGTGGCAATTAAGAGTTCAAACGGGGCGGCGTACTCGAGTTCGGTGCGGGCATCTGGAAAATCTAAACGCAACTGCTCGAGAACAGTATTGGCTCGAGTTTGCTTGGCTTTTTTGGATTCTTTTGGCATGGCATTAGACTAACGGGGTATGCTAACAAAAGAAAGCATCTAAAACTTGGAACTTTCTCACCGAAAACAACATAATGTCTATTGGAGGTTTTATATGAATACTATACTCGCTATTCTCATTGGTGCTGGTGCAGGACTTGCTCTTGCCATGTTACAACTCAAACTTTCTAAGCCGCAACACCTTGGTATTGCTGTGGTGGGCGGCGCAGTTGCTGGCGTACTGGCAAATATTATCCTTGCTCCGATTGTGGCTGGCTTACTGGCTTTTATTGGTCAAATTGCAATTGTCGCCGCCGCCGGCGCTGGACTTGTTTTTGGCGCTCAAGCCCTTGGATTATTCAAAACCAAAGAATAGTTCTTGGTATAGCCAATTAAAAGCCAAAAAAAAGCTTTTTGAAAACTCGAGGCAGCTTCTCGAGTTTTTTCTTAGGCATACAAAAACATAAACAGATTTAACACTGATACTCGAGAATCGAGTACATTGTTTTTATGAACGCTAACGCTAACATTCCTGCCTCTTCTCGAGCCATGCCCCTAGGTCGCGCCCAAGCAAGTTGGAACGAAAACTTGATCACCATTGGATTAGGACTTTGGTTAATCACTGGGGTCTTTATTGATGGTTTTGCCCATAGCAATCTGCGTGGCACAATCGAAAGTTTCTTTACACCTTGGCACGCGATTTTATACGCTGGCTTTAGCGTCTCGGCACTTTGGACAATGTGGTTGGTCTTTAAGCAAATCCGCTTAGGACGAAACGGTTTAGCGGCTATCCCGATTGGGTACGAACTAGGATTACTTGGCATTGCTATTTTTGGACTTGGTGGCATTAGCGACATGATTTGGCATTCGGTTTTTGGTATCGAAGTTGGCAATGCAGCGCTGCTCTCGCCAAGTCATTTGCTGCTGCTATGTGGTGGCACATTGTTGGTCACAAGTCCGTTACGTTCAGGATGGGCAACTCTTGGGTATGCCCCCAAATTCCTCGAGTTTCTACCTGTGTTACTGAGTAGTTTAGCGGCTTTTTCCTTTGCTACTTTTTTTCAACTGCACGCTTGGGGTTTAACCAATGTGCCAGATGGAAATAATTATATGAATTGGATTGGTGGAATTCGAGGAAGTACAACCTTTAACATCGCTTCTAATTTTGCCAACATGGGGATATTGTTTAGCAACGTTATTCTCCTCACACCTGTTTTACTGCTACTCCGACGTTGGAAAACTCCTTTTGGGACGTTTACTTTACTGTTTACACTAAACACCATTGGCATGACCGTGATTGGTGGTTCAGTCAATTGGCAAGCTGTTTTTGCCATGGCAGTAGCGGGTTTATTCGCCGATGGTTTTGTCGCGCTATACAAACCGTCTTGCAAACGGGTTCTCGAGTTTCGCGCTTTAGCAGTAGTGCTACCAATTATTATTTGGGGTGGGCATTTTCTGGTGCGCCACTTACGCGAAGGCATAGCGCTTGAGCTTGAATTCTGGACTGGGACAATGGTTATGGCGGCTTTTACGGGTTTGGTGCTGAGTGTGCTGGTTGTACCACCAACCATTGCAGATGAACTCGAGGCATAAAAATTCGAGCAGGACGTTATTCTAGGTATGGTTTTACCTCGTCCAGACAAGGCAATACTAAACCCTCACACCTCGGGTGTTAGAATTCAAAAGGTTAAGAAGTTCAACCGCTATTCTAACAGGAGGCTCATTATGAAAGTAGGTATTAACGGATTTGGTCGTATTGGTCGTCAGGTGTTCCGTTTGCTCCAAGAAGCTGGAATCGAAGTCGCAGCCGTCAATGATTTAACGGACAATGCCGAACTGGCGCATTTGCTAAAATACGATAGCAATTATGGTCGTTACCCCGGGGTTATCTCGAGTGACACCGAAAACATCATTGTAGATGGTCATAAAACCCGTGTTTTTGCCGAAAAAGACCCAAGTAAGCTGCCTTGGGGACAATACGGCGCGGATATTGTAATTGAATCTACAGGGCGTTTTACGACTTCATTGGCTGCCAGCGCTCACATTGCAGGTGGGGCAAAAAAAGTGATTATCTCTGCGCCCGCTAAAGATGCCACGCCAACCTTTGTGATGGGGGTTAATGAAAATACTTATGACCCAGCTAACCATCATGTGATTTCTAATGCCAGTTGCACCACCAACGGACTTGCACCTGTTGCTAAAGTGCTAAACGATTTATTTGGCATTGATCGAGGCATCCTGACCACCGTCCATGCCTACACCGCCAGCCAGAGCTTGGTAGATGGTCCTCGCGGCGACCCACGCGATAACCGTGCGGCTGCCATGAACATTGTACCAAGCGGCACAGGTGCAGCCAAAGCGGTTGGCTTGGTGATTCCAGAGCTTCAAGGTAAGTTTACTGGTATTGCCTTCCGCGTTCCAGTCAGTACCGTCAGCGTCGTGGATTTTACGGCGTTACTGAATAAATCCGTGACCGTTGCCGAAATTAACGCCGCCATGAAAGCCGCCGCCGAAGGCGCAATGAAAGGCATTCTCGAGTACACCGAAGAACCACTGGTCAGCATTGACTTAAAAGGCAATCCAAACTCGAGTATTTTCAGCGCCCTCGAGACACTGGTGTTGGGTGGCAATTTTGTCAAGGTTGTCAGTTGGTACGACAACGAATGGGGTTATAGCAACCGCGTTGTTGACCTTGTTAAGCACATTGCAAAAAGCCTTTAATAAGCTGTTCACCGTAGGGGCGAGGCAAGCGACCATGCCCGAAAGGTGCGTGTATATGGTCAAGAAGCCTCGCCCCTACATTTAATTGGAGCTATTTATGAAAACCCTAAATTCTTTAGAAGTTGCTGGTAAACGTGTTTTGGTGCGGGTGGATTACAATGTACCAGTCGAAAACGGTGTGGTATCAGATGACACGCGGATTACAGCCAGTTTAGAAACCATAAATTGGCTGCTTGAACGTGGGGCAGCCGTGATTTTAATGTCGCATTTTGGTCGTCCTAAAGGTGTAGATGAAAAGTACCGCCTTGCACCTGTTGTGCCAGTTCTCGAGAAGGCACTAGGCAAGAGCGTCTTGTATATTCAGTCTAATCCTGCCAGCCCCGAGACCGCCCAAGCCTTATCGGGCTTAAAAGCTGGGCAAGTGGCACTGCTCGAGAATGTGCGTTTTGAAGCTGGTGAAGAAAAAAATGATGTCGCCTTAAATTCGGCATTGGCGGCGCTGGGTGATGCTTTTGTGTTGGATGCTTTTGGTAGCGCTCATCGGGCGCATTCAAGTGTTTCTGGTGTGGCTGGTTTGCTGCCTCATGCGGCGGGCTTACTGCTCGAGAAAGAAATGGTGCAATTAACCAAGTTACTCGAGCATCCTGTTTCGCCCTATGTGGTCATTATTGGCGGAGCAAAGGTTTCGGATAAACTCAAAGTCATCGAGAACCTGCTGCCCAAAGTGGATAAAATGCTGATTGGTGGGGGAATGGCGTACACCTTTGTCAAAGCCATGGGTGGAAAAATCGGCAAGAGCATCCATGAAGATGATTTCTTGGAGACTGCCAAGCGCCTACTCGAGCAGTTCGGCTCTAAAATTATTTTACCAACCGATACCTTGGCGGGAGATAAATTTGTAGCCAATGCGAACACCCAAGTCGTTGCTACCAATGCCATTCCCGATGATTGGGAGGGCATGGACATTGGACCCGAAAGCCAAAAAGTCTTTGCTGCGGCGCTGGGGAATGCCCAAACAGTTTTTTGGAACGGACCCATGGGGGTCTTTGAATTTCCAGCTTTTGCCAGTGGAACGAACGCGGTGGCAGCAGCCTTGGCTAAAATTCAGAATGCCTTTACGGTGGTTGGTGGCGGCGACAGTGTAGCGGCAATTAACGAAACGGGGTATGCCAGTAAAATAGACCATATTTCCACAGGTGGCGGCGCAAGCCTTGAATTGCTCGAGGGGAAAACCCTGCCCGGTGTGGCGGCTCTCGAGTAAAAAGTGCCAAAAAGAAGCCCAACAACGGGCTTCTTTTTTTTATTGGTTTTTCAGGTAGAATAGCGCGTTATGAAAGAAATTATATCTGACGCGAAAACCCGCATGAGCAAAGCCATCGAAGCCTTGGAGCATCATTTAAGTGTGCTTCGCACCGGACGAGCCAACCCCGGAATGCTGCAAAAAGTGACGATGGATTATTACGGTTCGGAGATGCCGATTAACCAAATGGCAAATATTACTGTGCCGGACTCGAGAACACTGGTGGTTACGCCGTTTGACCGTGGCAGCTTAAGTGGCATCGAAAAAGCCATCCGCGATTCCGACCTTGGTTTGAACCCAGCCAATAAAGGTGATGCGCTCTATATTACCATTCCGTCACTAACCGAAGAGCGCCGTAAGGACTTGGTGAAAACCGCCCATAAGTACGCCGAGGAAGCCAAAGTTGCGATTCGCAACGTCCGTCAAGATGCCAATAAAGCCGTGAAGCAACTCGAGAAAGATAAACTTGCCAGCCAAGATGATGTCAAACGTGGCGAAGCCGATGTGCAGAAAATTACTGATGAACATATTCAAAAAGTAGATAAGACCTTAGAACAAAAACAAGCCGATATTCTTGGTGGCTAAATTAAGAAGCGAAGCCTCACATCTTCGCTTTTTTTAGCTTCAATGGTTCTGTTGGGACTAAAAATGACACAACAAATTCCGTACAACACACAACATTGGCTCGAGGGGTGGGATGAGACTTCGGGGATTGTTTCGGTGGAGGCAACCCCAAATGGTTTGGTGCAGGTTTGGCGACGTGTGGGCGGACAGTTTTTGCTCGAGACTGACCGATTTGTGCCTTGGGTTTATGCAAAAAAAGTAGAGTCAAATTGGAAAAAGCAGGGTTTGCAGATTCTCGAGTTACCGGGGTCTGGGATGTATAAATACTTGGTCTCGAGTGACAACTGGCTTAAATTACGACGGGTGCTTGATTTGTCTCGTGAACATCCAAATTTTTACTCGGTTGGTTTGAATGAGCAGTATTTAATGGCTTCTGGGCGAACTTATTTTAAGGGGCTTGAGTTCGCGGAGCTTAAACGCTTGCAATTTGACCTCGAGACCACCAGCTTAAAACCCGAAGATGGACAGATTTTTTTAATTGCGGTGCGTGACTCGAGTGGGTTTGAAGTGCTGCTTGAAGGGACAGAAAACGACTTAATCACGGATTTGGTCTCGGTGATTGGTGAACGTGACCCAGATGTCGTTGAGAATCACAATATCAACGGCTTTGACTTGCCTTTTCTCGAGGCTCGGGCGGCTGTTCATGGAATTGCTTTAACACTTGGGCGCACTTCAAAAGTGCTGCGGCGCGAAGGTGAGCGGTACAGCGTGGCTGGGCGTGAAATTATTGATACGCTCGATGCCGTTTGGCGACATGATTTTGTGACCCGAGAATTACCAAGTCACCGCCTTAAAGATGTGGCAAAGCATTACGGCTTGGCTTCGCCGAACCGAGTTTACCTTGAAGGCTCGAGTATTGCTGACCAGTACAAAGAAAATCCAGATTTGGTCAGGGCATATGCTTTAGAAGATGTGCGTGAGGTGGACAGGTTAAGCCAGAAACTGATGCCCGCCAGTTTTGCACTTTCCAAACTCGCACCTCGGCGCTATGAGCGGATTTCAAGTGCTGGAACTGCCACAGGTATTCTCGAGCCGATGCTGGTCAGGGCTTACTTGCACGAACAACGAGCTTTACCGAGTTCTGATTGCGCCTATTTGGAAAAACCGCACGAGGGCGGAGCAGTCTTTTTATTTTATGCTGGACTGGCAAAAAACGTGGTCAAAGCCGATATTGCTTCTCTTTACCCAAGTGTGATGCGGGCATTTAACATCGGCTCGAGTTGTGATCAGATGGGCGTACTGCTTTCGTTGGTCAAACAGATGTTAGAGCGCCGCCTCGAACATAAACGCTTGTCAAAAGAAACCAAAAATACGCATCACGATGCGATGTCTTCCGCCTTAAAACTTGTACTGAACAGCGCTTATGGTTATTTGGGGGCTGGACAAATGGCTTTATTTGCTGACCGCCACGCCGCCGATAAAATCACCCAGACGGGCAGGGATATTCTCGAGCAGGTGATTAAGCAGTTACGCGATGACAAAGTGAGTTTACTAGAAGCTGATACAGACGGGGTTTTCTTTGCGACTGAGATGAGCGAAGCCGTTTCTCGAGCCTTGGTGAAGCACATTTCTGATTCGCTGCCTGAAGGCATCACTTTAGAATTTGATGACCTCTATACCGCCATGCTTTCGCATGATATTAAAAACTATGCGCTGTTACGACGCGACGGCACGGTGCAATTGCGTGGGGTGAATTTTCACTCGAGCCGTTTTGAACCCGCCATGCAGATTTTTACCCAGCAAATTGCGGAAGCAGCCCTGCATGACA
Organism: Deinococcales bacterium; assembly: GCA_031388325.1. Classification (GTDB taxonomy): domain Bacteria; phylum Deinococcota; class Deinococci; order Deinococcales; family JAAFIG01; genus JAAFIG01. Next base: position 2,521 of record JANNEE010000074.1, on the reverse strand, counting down.
AGCCTGATAAAATTCGCCAGATTTACCTTGAGACTTGCAAAAGAATTGAAACTCGAGGCTTTGTGGCAAAAGAACTTGCCACTCGGGTGCGTTTGCGAAAAACTGTACAAGAATATCAAGTCAGTCGCGCCAAATTGCGCGAAGCCGCGTATGAAGCAATGCTCGAGGCTGGACGAACTTGGCATAAGGGCGAACGAATCAGGTTGTATCGTCGCAATCATGGGTACGGAATTCTACCCGCCGATGAGTCTGCCAGTCCGCTTGAGTTGGCAAAAGATTATGCGGTTGGACATTACCTTTCTTTACTAGAACGGGTTTATGCTAAAAAAATTGAACGAACATGCAGCCCTGCCCAATTTAATGAGATTTTCTCGAGTGGAGCGCAAGAGGCATTGTTTTTGAACAAATTGGAATTGACTTGGCTCGAGAACTGAGTCGCCTAACTAAAAGAAACCTTGGGATTTGATGAGTGAATCCACATCTACTAAACCCAAACTAGATTAGGATATGACTCATGAAACCACTACTCCCCTTTTTAGCCATTGCTACCGCCCTTGGACTCGGAAGTGTTATTGGGCAACAACAACCCGCCAGTAACAGTTACACCTTTTCCGATATTTCCCTGTACAACACCAAAACCAGCGAACGTTATGGGGTTTTTAGTGGCGACCCACAAACACTTTTATGGAATAATGGCAGACTCGAGTTAAGTAAACCCGTGACCGTTGCCTTAAATGGTTTTGTCGTACCACGCACCTTGGCAGTCAATGGTTCAAACACCTTAAAACTCGAGCTTCAAAACCTCAATGCCTTTGAAGGTTCATTTATTGGCGATCAAATCCAAGTTCGTGCCAAACGCAATCTGCAAAGTGTTTATTATTTTGATGGCTCAAAATGGTTTACGATTACCCGCAATATCAAAGTCGGCGAAGCTGCCCAGTTCAAACCCACCCCGCGTTTGTCGCCGTTAGGGGCTGGCTTACTCTCGAGCGAAGAAGCATTGGCACTCAGTAAATACTTAACGCCAAAAGGTGAATTGCTGCTGGCAACCTTAATTGAGAGCGAAGTTCCAGAAACCAGACTGAATTTAGACCCAGCCCCTAGCAGTTACAAACGCTCGGTTTTAGCAGTGCAGTACGGTGTGCCACGTAGCGCCGCGATTGTCAAACCAGTGGCAGGGACTGGAATCACCCCAGCCAACCCAATCCCAAGCAATCCAAAACCACCAACTCCAGTCAGCACCAGCCTGACCATCCCGATTATTTCGACCCTCGAGACAGGTAGCAATGCCCAATACAACCAAGGTGACTTACTAACCCGATTTGATGACAACGAAGCCGATTTCCTAAAGACATGGAAAATGGTGGCTGGCAATCAAATCCCGTTACCAACTGCACCAAAAATAGATTTTAGCAAAAGTCGTATGGTCACGGTGTTCTTAGGGCAACGTCCAACCGGTGGCTACAGCATTCGTTACAAAAGTGCCACACTCGAAGGAAACATCCTTAATCTGCTGATCGAAACCATGTCACCAAGCCCAGACCGAATGGTTTCACAAGTTATTACCAGCCCATTTGTGATGCTTGAAATCAAAAACACCCAATTTAACGCGGTTCAAGTTGAAATCGAAAGCAAATAGCTTCAAAGGTTCGTAGCTGCCCTGACCCACCAATTTGGCTGCTCGAGTTGTAAAATAAAAGCAACTCGAGCAGCTTCTTCTTGACTGTGCGCCAAACCAAAACAAGTGCTGCCTGAACCGCTCATTAAGACACCAAATAGTCCAGCTTTAGAAAGTGTGTTTTTTACGTCTTGGACAATTGGGTACGCCTCGAGTACAGGCAGTTCAAGGTCATTGCGGTAGGGTGGTACATCTCCCCTACTCAGCGCTTCGAGAATACTTGGCATGTCTAAACTCGAGCCAAAACGCCCACGCAGTCCCAAATAGGCTTCTTTAGCGCTAATACCAACCATTGGGTTTGCCAAGACCACATGAATTTTAGGCAGTACCACAGGCTCGAGAATCTCGCCGATGCCCAAAGCCCTAGCTGCTCCACCACGAATCAAAAATGGCACATCTGCCCCTAAGTTTTTAGCCAGACCATACAAATCTAAATTACTTGGGTATAAGCGCTGCAAGCCACGCAAACAGGCAGCCGCATCGCTCGAGCCTCCGCCTAAGCCAGCCGCTATTGGTAAGCGCTTCTCGAGGGTTAAACGTACCCCTGCTTTTATCCCAGCCGCCTCGAGATAAACTTGTGCGGCACGGTAGACCAAGTTTTCCGAAGTTACTGGTAAATCCGCACCGATGACGGACAATTCTATTCCTAAGTCGGTTGGCTCGAGGGTGAGCATGTCGCCAACATCCAAGGTACAAAACAAAGTATCCAAGGTGTGATAGCCATTCTCGAGCCGACCCGTGACCGCCAAACCAAGATTGATTTTGGCGGGTGCAAATTCTTTAATAACATTACGCATTGCTTAGTTTATCAGCATCCCAAACAGGTGCAAAGGCACGAGCCAA
>JANNEE010000071.1:0-2973 GCA_031388325.1 Deinococcales bacterium | reverse complement strand
TTTTTAACGGTTGTATTTATGTCTAGGACAATGCGTTTGCCAACAGGAATCACCACTTCGCTATTGGCATTTGGGATTGCTCCACCCCAAGTAGCAGCCTCAGACCAAAGTGAAGCAGCCGTTGTATCGGGGTTTGGTGGAGTTATGAAAGCATCGTTTTTGTTCTGGCAGCCCATAAAGGTCATGGCACTCAAACCAATAGATAATAAAATACGCTTCATAAAGATAGTCTAACGGCTTAATTGAATTAGGGATGTAAAAAACCTCATCTGACTAAGCACATGGCGTACCCCACATCTAAGCCAAACCAGTCATGTACAACCGCACCTGCTCGAGTACACTTTTTACATCTCGTGCTGTGGTTTGGGGTTCTGTATGCCCCGCCGATGCAAAAAGCCATGCTTACTTTGCATATCGCACAAAGATAAACGGTGTAGCTCAGATGGTCAGAGCGCTTGGATGGTCGCTTCATCGACCACTTAGGAGGTCAGAGGTTCGATTCCTTTCACCAACAAAAGATTGGCGGATACTGGATAAACGCACTCGTCTGAAAAACGAGCGCCCATCACGGGCAAGCAGGTTCAAATCCTGCATCTTTTACCAAGGTTTTAGCTCATTTGGTTAGAGCATCGGTCTTCTAAACCGAAGGTTATGGGTTCGATTCCCATAAATCACTTTTCCTTGAAATGGAAAAATTACGCAACACCACGCACCACCAGCCCCGTCTCGAGTTGCATTAAGCCCAAACCAAGGGGAAACCCAAAGTAAAGCCCAAAGCCTCGAGCCTCACATCGGCACAAAGCACCGATTCGCCCACCAGAAACGCCCCTTCGAGTAGAACAATTGCTCGAACGCTTTCCACCCAGCGAACACGCGCCAAGAAGCCCATTTGAGACTCGTAATACTCGAGACAAAGCTGGCAAAAGACAAAGTTAAAAGGTTTCTAGCCTTGCACTTAAAGAGGTTTTATTATGATTCAAAATTTTCCAATTAAAGACACCGAAAAAGGTATTCTCACCCGTCATGGTCGTTTTATTCGCATTCTCGAAGCTGGCGCTAATACTGTCTATGGTACGGGCTACGCAGTTGAACACTTCGCCCTTGAGACTCGGTTTGAACATGGTCTGACCAGTTTTTTACTCGAGCGCCGCAGCGACGTGGTAACAAAGCACTTTGAAGCCGTACAGACCAAGGCGCTTGAAGTGGCACTCGTGACTCGAGGTGATGAAATCCTAGATGTGGTTGCCCCAAATACCCAAGCCCTGTTCTGGAAAGGATTTACCGCCCTTAAAATCGTGATATTAAACATTGCAGGTGGCATTCTGCTCGAGACTGGAATGGTTCTAGCCCAAGTGCGAAATAAAACAGTTTTAGGCAAATACTTTACCGAAGTTGCCCCTGCTGCCCTGCAATTTGCAATTGTGACTCGAGGTGGCGTGGTGCGTGACCTCGTGCCGAGCGGTGAGCGCCGAATTTACTGGCGCGGACTTGAAGATATTGCGACTAGCTTGCAAACCGTAGCCGCACCACTTGCCAAAAACGTCGCCGAAGCTATTTTGGCTAAAAACCCAGATTGGCTCGAGCAATTCACCCGCCTAGAACTGACTGATACGCAAGTTGCCGTCATCCGCCGCAGTGCAGCCATTGTCAGCGCCTTTGCCCCAAGCAGCAACACTTTGGTGATGCTTGACCAAGCCACCAAAGTTGAAATTCTCGAGACCGGCGATTTGAATGTCCCCCAAACCCTCGCTAAAAATGCTAAAGGCACACCGCTCGAGCCGTTTATTGAGTACGCCCTTGTTCCCGAGTACCACCAAGGCGCATTGTTCTTAGATGGAAAACTCGAGCGCTCACTGAATGTTGGGGTTCATGCCTTCTGGAAAGTCGGACGTGCGGTGCGCGTGGCTGCCACCGATTTGCGCTTGCAAAACTTGGAGGTTGGCGGACAAGAAATCTTGACCAAGGATAAAGTGGCACTTCGCGTCAACCTAACGGCTGGCTACCGTGTTCTCGAGCCACTACTGGCATTTGCCCAACTGTCAGATTTTGTGGCATTTTTGTACAAAGAACTGCAATTCGCACTCCGCAGTGTGATTGGCACAAAAACCTTAGACACGCTACTTGAGGAAAAAACAGCTTTGGACAGCGATATTGCCAGCATCGTTCGCGCCAAACTCGAGGGATTTGGAATGCAACTCGAGAGCGTTGGTGTAAAAGACATTATTTTGCCGGGCGAAATGAAAACCATCCTTGCTAAAGTGGTCGAAGCCGAAAAACAAGCCCAAGCTAACCTGATTCGCCGCCGCGAAGAAACCGCCGCGACTCGCAATTTGCTGAACACCGCTAAAGTTATGGAAGACAACCCTGTGGCATTGCGCCTCAAAGAACTCGAGGCGTTAGAAAGAATCATCGAAAAAGTTCAAACCCTAACCGTGACTAACGGTTTGGATGGTGTGCTGAACGACCTTGTAAGAATCCGTAAGTAGTACACTGTTATTTCAAAGAATTTTCACCAACCCATAGGCATCAACTTAAGGGAATTTATAGTGCAGAATAACAAAAACCTATTGTACACTATGAATTGCCTATACCGCGCCCCAACCCTCACCCAACTTCTTGCTCATAAAACAGCACCTAACGGGCTATTCGCGCTCGCCTAGGCTCGTTACCCTCATCCCGCCAAAAAGCGCGGGAGAGGGTTGTTTGGGTTATTTTTTGCTCTGGTTTTTGGTAAAGAACCAAAAACATAGTTCTAAAAACACTTCTTACGGAAATAAAATTAAAAGCCCGAAATCCAGACCCTCCCCCAGCGAAGCGCAGTTTGGGGGAGGGTGGCGAGCCTAAGCGAGTCGGGAGAGGGGCTTCCCGATTGCTCGAGACAACAAAAACAAAAAGGTGCGCCGATAAAGCGCACCTTCTCGAGTTTAAGATTTATTTGACCAGATGACGAAGGTCAACATTTTTGAAAATACG
>JANNEE010000036.1:0-1587 GCA_031388325.1 Deinococcales bacterium | reverse complement strand
GACGTTGGTTTTGGTAAAACCGAAGTCGCGGTTCGTGCCGCACACCGCGTGGTTGCCAATGGTCGGCAAGTTGCGATTCTTGTGCCGACTACGCTTCTTGCTGAGCAGCACCTCGAGACGATCAGACGGCGTTTTTCAGATACACCTGTCATTGTAGCGGGTTTAAGTCGGTTCACACCAAACAAAGAAGTTGAAGGGGTTTTTAAGCACCTGCGTGAAGGCAAAATAGATATTGTGATTGGAACGCACCGTTTGCTTGCCGAGCAACTTAGTTTTAAGAACCTTGGGCTTTTAATCATAGACGAAGAACACCGTTTTGGCGTGATGCAAAAAGAAAAACTTAAAGCCTTAAAAGCTGGCGAACTCTCACTCTCGAGTTTTAGAGATGTCGTGCTGGACAGCGAAAAAGACTCCAAGCCCAAAGCCCGTAAAATTGGCTCGAAAACCGCTCAAGCCGCCTCGAGTATCGCCCATGACTTATCGAGCATTATGGGCAATGTAATTGGGGTCAAGCGCGAGCGCAAAGTCGAACTGACCGAACACGCCATAGATGTCATGACCCTTTCGGCAACGCCAATTCCGCGTACCCTGTACATGAGTATGGTCGGTTTACGTGATATGTCGCACATTGCCACACCACCGGCTGGGCGCAAACCGATTCAAACTGTTCTTTCGCCCTTTGACCCGTTTACTGTCCGAGATGCGGTTTTGCACGAAATGGAGCGCGGCGGTAAATGCTTCTATATTCATGACCGAGTTGCCAGCATTGGCAGACGCGCCCAGTACCTTCAAACCCTGATTCCTGAAGCCCGAATTGCTGTGGCGCACGGTCAGATGCCCGATGGTGAAATTGAAGAAATTATGCAGGGTTTTGAAGAAGGCGCTTTTGATGTGCTGGTTGCCACCACGATTGTTGAATCGGGCTTAGATATTCCCGAAGCCAATACAATTTTGATTGAGCGCTCAGACCGCCTTGGTTTGGCGCAACTGTATCAACTTCGTGGGCGTGTGGGTCGTCGGCAGACCGAAGCCTTTGCGTACTTTTTTTATCCACCGCGTTTATCCGAAAATGCCGAACGGCGCTTGTGGGCAATTGCTGATTTAACTGACCTTGGCAGTGGGCATTTATTAGCCGAAAAAGACATGGAAATTCGTGGGGTCGGTAATATTCTTGGGGCAGAGCAGCATGGGCATATTCAAAATGTCTCGCTCGAGGTCTATACCGAACTCTTGGGCGAAGCGATTGGCAAACTCAAGGGCGAAGAAAAAGTTATTCCTCCACGCCTTGCCATAGACCTGAAAGTCAACGCCCGTCTCGAGCCAGAATACATCCCCGAAGAACTCGAGCGCATCGAATACTACGGGCGATTATCGGAAAGTACATCTTTAGGTGAAATTTCTCGAGTCGAGCGCGAAATGAAATCCAAACACGGGGTTGTGCCTTTAGAAGTGCATAATTTCCTCGAGTTAGCCCGTCTTCGGGTCATCGGCACAGCCAAAGGTGCAATGAGCATCGGTGAGACCATGACGCAACTGGTTGTGCAGTTTGCGCCAAATCGTGGCAGTTTGGATTACGACGCAAGGGCA
>JANNEE010000029.1:0-9389 GCA_031388325.1 Deinococcales bacterium | reverse complement strand
TTACGCCATTCAAACTATGAGCCAAGATGTTAAAAATGTAATTGATAAGGATTAAAACCTAATGACAACTGGCGCTGCCTTCGCCTTCAACGGCGGCTTTGCCATCGGTGCGGAAACTATGTCCGCAACCACAACCACTGGTGGCGTTTGGGTTTGAAACGACGCTAAAACCGCCGCCCATCATGTTTTCCAAATAATCCACAGTTGCGCCCTCGAGCAGAGGTAAGCTCATTTTGTCTACCACCACATTGACCCCGTGGCTTTCAAAAATGGTGTCTCCGTCAAGCTGGCGGTCATCTATTGCCATACCGTAGCTGTAGCCGCTACAGCCACCGCTTTTGACAAAAACACGCACGGCAGCATTTAATTTATTGTTCTTCTCGAGAATTTCTTTGGCTTTATTTGCCCCAAATTCGGTCATGCTAATCATGGCGGTAGCGTAGCACCTTTTGTCCAGACAAAAGGTGCGCTATTTTACCAGCACAATAATTGCGCCCCCTTTCGGGGGCTGGGGGAGGGATGTATGGAGGCGTTTGCCGTTGGCTATGCCTTCGTTTATTAAGGTATTCCAGCTTGATGAGAATTACCCTCGAGATGCTGTGAGAATAACAAGTGTTGTGTCTTGGAAGCGCTTTTTGTGAGCTACGTTTCTACAGCGTTTCTTCTTGACGAATCGCAAAGGCACGAATGACTTTATCTTTATCTTCAATTCGCATCACTTTGACCCCTTGGCTGCTGCGCCCGTAACTTGATACTTCTTCGACTCGAGTGCGAATGGCAACCCCATTGGCGCTTAAGACCATCAGTTCTTCATCGCCGCCAACCCGCTCGAGACTGACCAAATGACCGGTTTTATCAGTCACTTTTAGGGTAATCACACCTTGTCCACCGCGCCCTTGAAGTGGGTATTCGTTAATCGGGGTGCGTTTGCCATAACCGTTTTCTGAAACTGCCAGTAATTCGCCGTTGTCGTCGGGTTGAACAATGCTCATGCTGACCACCACATCGGTAGTTTTTAAGCGAATCCCAATCACGCCTTGGGTTGCCCGACCTGTAGCCCGAACATCATCTTCACTAAAGCGGATACTCTGTCCGTCTCGAGTGGCTAAGACAACTTGTTCGTTGGTATTGACCACAGCCACTTCGATTAAATGATCGTTCTCGAGTAAGTTAATGGCGATTAAACCCGCCGAAGTGATGTTGATATAATCAGCAATTTCGGTCTTTTTGATAATGCCTTGCTTGGTGCAGAAAATCAGTGAGCCAGCCACACTAAAGTCTTTCAAGTCTAAAATCCCAGCCACGCTTTCATCGTCTCGAAGCGGCAAAATGTTGCGTAAATGCACGCCCTTAGCATCGCGTCCGGCTTCTGGAATATCAAAAATTTTCTCGCGGAAAACCCGTCCCTTATCGGTAAAGAAGAGCAGGAAATCGTGGGTGCTACCAACCAGCAAATTGGTGTTTAAGTCCTCGTCGCGCAACTTACCAGAGTTCGCGCCCCGTCCGGCTCGAGCTTGGACACGGTACGCCTCGAGCGCGGTGCGTTTCATATAACCGCCCTTGGTAACAGTAATCACCATGTCTTCGACCGCGATTAAGTCCTCTTTAGTGATGTCTTCGGACAAATCGGTAATGACTGTGCGGCGCTCGTCGCCAAATTTATCGCGCAGATTGGTGATTTCTTTAACAATTTCGTTCCACAAAATAGTTTTGTCCCCCAAAATGCTCTCGAGAAAACCAATCGCCGTCAGTAATTCGCGGTACTCGTCGTTTAAGCGGTCTCTGGATAATCCTGTCAGGGTTTGTAAACGCATATCGAGGATGGCTTGGGATTGTGGCTCTGACAAGGCAAAACGCACCATCAAGGCATCGCGGGCTTCTGCCCCACTTTGAGCCGCCCGAATTAAACGAATCACTTCGTCTATGTTATCTAGTGCAATTAACAAACCCTCTAAGATATGGGTTCTGGCTCGGGCTTTTTTCAGGTCGTACTCGGTGCGTTTTGTGACCACGACTTTACGGTGGTCAAGGTAATGCACCATTGCATCTTTGATGGGCAGCACTTTTGGCGCACCATTGACAATCGCTAAGTTAATGATGTTAAAGCTGCTTTGCAATTGGGTGTGCTTGTATAACTGGTTTAGCACCAAATCGGGCAGTGTACCGCGCTTTAACTCGAGAACAATTCGCACTGGGTCTTTGCGGTCTGATTCGTCCCGTAAGGCGCTAATGTCTGGGATTTTGCCCTCGCGGTAACACATACTGATGGTTTTAATAAAATTTTCTTTATTGACTTGGTAGGGAATTTCGGTAATTACAATTTGCGAACGACCCTTAACTTCTTCGATACGTGATTTACCGCGTAAACGAATACTGCCCTGCCCTGTGGCGTAGGCTTCGCGGATGCCTTTTTTGCCAAGTCTACCACCAGTTGGAAAGTCTGGTCCGGTCACATAGGTCATCAGTTCGTCCAGTTCAATGTCTGGCTTAGCAATAATTGCCAGTAGCCCATTGCAAATTTCGGTCAGGTTATGCGGCGGGATATTGGTTGCCATACCGACCGCAATGCCCACAGCACCATTGACCAGCATGTATGGGAAGGCGGCTGGAAGCACGGTTGGTTCTTCGTGCGATTCATCAAAATTAGGGCGAAAAGACACGGTTTCTTTTTCGATGTCCTCGAGCATGGCTTCGGCGGCTTTGGTCAAACGGGCTTCGGTATAGCGGTAAGCGGCGGCAGGGTCGCCATCCAAAGAACCGAAATTACCCTGACCATCTACCAGCATGTAGCGTAAGTTCCACCACTGGGCAAGACGCACCATCGCTTCATAAATTGGCATGTCGCCGTGCGGATGGTATTTTTTAATCACTTCGCCAACCACACCAGCGCTTTTAGAGTGCCTACGGGTGGAGAGCAAATTTAAATCCGAGTGCATCGCATACAAAATGCGCCTCTGCACTGGTTTTAAGCCGTCACGCACATCGGGTAGAGCGCGTTCGACAATGGTTGACATGGCGTAGGTCAGGAATGAATCTTTGACTTCATCGGTGATATTGACTGGGATAACTTCTGACAAGTGAAACCTCCGTTAGTTTAACGGGTGATTATAACATAAAAAGCTGAAGTTATGCAAATAACATAAATGACCAATAGCCTTTGCGAATTTGCAGCTCAAGGCTCACTAGGCTCAAACTCATGGATTTTACGAACATCCACCGCCACTCCACCACTTGTATCTGGCACGTACATACTCGAGAATTTGGCATTCCAAACCACTTCTTCGCACTTGTATGAACCCCGTGCATGAACCCTTTGGAACAGCACATCGTCTAAGCCATGAATCACAACGATAAATTCGGCTTGGCTAGCATCTAAATCTGCTTTGGTCACACCCCAAAGCGGACTATTAGGGGTAATTGGATGCACCACCGTCCAAGCTAAACTAAAAAAAGCCACGGTACTGCGCTCGAGCGGCAGATTATAAAATTTTCGGATTCGTTTGCCAGCCACCATTTCAAATCTCGAGAAGCTGACCTGAGCCGCAATTTCAATAATTTCGTTCTTAAAACCGTTGGCTACTCGGAACATCAAGCCATTACCCGTTTGAAATGGGGCAATCAAAGCATTTCTGCTCCATAAAATCCTTGAGTTTGGCTTAGAGAACCTCGAGAAGACCACACCCGTAATTAAAGCCGCCCCAAGCAAACCCAAAAATGCTTCGATACTCGAGACGATATGAGCCGCCAGATTGTTTGGAGCAATATGACCGTAGCCAATTGTGGAGAGCGTTTCGATGCTAAAGAAAAACCCGCGCCAGAACAAGTTTTCGATTTGATTGGGGGTACTCATGTACAGTGCATCTTTGCCACACAGCACATACAACACTGCAAAAATAAGGTTAATGCCAATAAACCCAGCCGTTAAACTCGAGAAAAACCACCACCAAGACATCGAAATTAGGGCATAGAATGGGTTTATGCTTTCAAACCGCCCAAGCCCAACACGGTGCGAATTAAAACTGCCGTCCTTATTTAAGAAACGACTTGATTGCTCGGCTTGTACTCTGCCAATACCAAGGTCATCTACGGGAACTTGGATAGGAGGGGATTCAGGTTGTGACACAAAGCTAGATTCAGACGGCGACATAAACCCTTAAACCGAATGCAAGCCACCATCGGCGAGGTAAACCGAACCTGTCACAAAACTGGCTTCGTCGGACAATAAAAAGGCAATCACAGGGGCGATTTCTGAGGGTGTACCATAACGCCTAAGTGGAATGTTTTTCTCTAAGTTGCCTCGAACCGCTTCACTCTGACCGGGTTTGAGGCTCTCGTCGTAGCCACGCATCATGCTTGAATCAAGCGGACCTGGATTAACACTATTGACCCGAATGCCCTTACGCCCAAATTCTGCTGAAGCCCCGCGAGTCAGACCAACCACTGCATGTTTAGCCGCATTGTAAGCAATCATGCCCGGTGAACCAATCACCCCTGCCACACTCGAGATGTTGACCACGCTTCCACTGCGCCCCTCGAGCATCAGTTTGATGCCGTGTTTTAGTCCCAAAAAAACACCTGTCACATTGACAGCCATGACCTGCTCGAATGCCTCGAGCGGATAAGAAATCACACTGCCCGGCGTGCCACCAATCCCAGCGTTATTGACCAAACCATGCAGCCCCCCAAAACGTTCCTTGGTTGCCGCCATAACCCGAATCCAATCGGCTTCTAGAGTCACATTATGTTCAAGCAACAACGCCCCTTCGATATCCAAGTTCTCGAGGGCAGACAATTTCATGTCGGTCAGCACCAATTTTGCTCCTCGAGCAGCCAGAAGTTTGGCGGTTGCTGCACCGATTTCGCCAGCCGCACCAGTTAGGAGAATCACTTTATTTTGTAAAGACATACACCTAGTTTAGCCGATTTTAAGTCGCTCTTGCTCGAGACGATGAATTAACCCCCGCAACTGCCCCGCTTTGAGTTTTAAGGCAGCCCGATTGACAATAAAACGGGTACTCAGTTGCAGTAATTTTTCTTTTTCGACCAAACCATTTTCGCTTAATGTCCGCCCTGTTTCAACAATATCCACAATTGCATCGGCTAAACCTGTCAGGGCTGCCAATTCAATTTTGCCATTTAAGGAAATCACATCGGCAGTCATGCCACGTTCACGCAAAAATCCCCGAGTGGCTCGAGGGTACTTGGTGGCTACACGTTCAATCTGGCGCGTACTATTTTCCACCGTAATCAAAGAAAAACGATACGAATTCCCACCCAAATCCACAGGTTCAAAATTATCTCGCCCAGCCTCGAGAATCCAGTCCTTGCCCACCACCCCGCAATCCGCCACACCGACATCCACATAGACTGGCACGTCTGGGTCTTTAACCAGCAGCAGCGTTAATTCTGGGAATTCAAAACGTAAACTGCGCGAATCATCCAAGACTGGAATCTCGAGACCTGCCCCGCGCAAAGCATCCAAGGCAAATTTTTTACTGCGTTCACCACTGGGAATGGCTATGGTTAGCATAAAGCATCCCTAGCTTTTTCAAGGAAAAGACAATGTTCATACGTCAAGTAGGGGCGATCCCTTGTGGTCGCCCTGTAACCGATTATAATTTGAAAAATCCTAGGATTCATAATTTTTCCAATCCAATCTTTACCCCGTCCGATAACCGAATCGCAGTATTTTCAAGAACAATATACGGCACGCCCCAGGCTCGAGCCGCTTCCTCGAGTTCGGTCTGATTGTTCGTCCAGGCTTGAATCACCCGTTTGCCCTGTTTGCGAAGGTTACGGGCGGCAACGTTTGAAGTGCTAATCGCTATCGCTGTCTCGAGACTTGGGGCTGTACCAAGGGCAGTCATCAGGCGCTCGAGTCCGATGGCAAAACCAACGGCGGGCAGGATGGTGTTGTAGCGCCCCCCTCCGCAGAGTGGTTGTCCAAAATCTGGGGTGTAGGCTTGGAAAATCACGCCAGTATAATAATCGAGTCCTCTAGCGATTCCAAGGTCAAATAAGAATCGTTCTGGTGGCAATAAATTGGCAACTGAACGAACATTCTCTAAGGCAGCTTTAGCCGCATCGTTAATCGCAATGTCTTTAGCTTCTTCGAGTACGCGAATATCGCCGTACAAATCTATTAAGCGCAGGATGGCTTGTTTGACTCCTCCCCTAATTTTATAGGTCTCGAGATGGGCTTGTAACTCTGGCGCGTTCTTGCGATGAATGGCGGTGCGAAGGGTTTGAATTGCGTCTGGCTCGAGATTGGTGGCTTGTAAGACCGCCCGCACAAAACCCGGATGACCAATTTCCACGGCGGCTTTGGGAAACCCCACACTATCTAGGCACTCGAGGGCTAAGGACAGAATCTCGGTATCGGCAAGTGGGGTGTCCACACCGAGTAATTCCGCCCCAACTTGGGTGTATTCGCGTTGTCTGCCAAGTTCGGCATCTCGAGTTCGCACCCAGAGTGTGCCACTGTAGCGCAGCCGCACGGGGTAGGTCGGTTCGGGGAGGGTGCGTACCAGATTGGCGACACTGGTGGTGTACTCACCGCGCAGCATCAGCACTGTGCCGTCTCGGTCTACCAGCTTAAAGCCTTTATCTGCAAGCGGATGAACTGGGTTAAAGACTTCCAAAGCTGGGGTTTGCACAGGGTCAAAGCCCCATAGATGCAGCACCCGCTCGAGCTTAGAACGCAAAGCCTCGCGCCAAGTTTCGTCTTTGGGAGGGTAGTACCGAGTTCCATCGGGGATTAAACGCACAGCGAATTCTAACTTGCCTAAGAATGGTTCTCAAACTTAGGCACGCAACGCCTCGACTAAGCCCAGCAAGTAGGTCATGCCCAACGCTCGGTCAAATAAGCCGTAAGCCGGTCTGCCTTGTTCATCCCAAATCATTCGTCCGTGGTCTGAGCGAATCGGTCCAGTAAAACCAACCTCGACCAATGCCCGCATGACTTGGCGCATATTGACACTGCCGTACTGAGTTGGGTGGGCAACCTCGAGAAAACTCTTGTCGGCGGTGTGTAAAACGTTTCTGGCATGAACAAAATGAATTCGCTCGCCAAATGCCCGAATAATACTTGGTAAATCGTTACTTGGGCTGCTGCCAAGCGAGCCACTGCAAAAGGTTAAACCATTGTGAATACTTGGCACAGCTCTAAAAATCTGCTCGAGTTGGGCTTTACCACCCACAATCCGTGGCAAGCCAAAAATAGACCAAGGTGGGTCGTCCGGGTGAATAGCCAGTTTAACACCAATTTTTTCGGCAACTGGCACAACCTGCTCGAGAAAATAAATCAGGTTCTTGAGTAGTTTTTCTTCGCTTACGTTTTTGTAATGGGCTAAATTCTGCTCGAGTTCGGCACGACCAAAACCTTTTGCCCAACCGGGTAATGGCGCAGCCCCATCGGATAAATCTATCGTATCAAGTTTATCTTGTTCAAAGCTCACGGTGCTGCTACCGTCGGGCAGAATATGATTAAAGTCAGTGCGAGTCCAATCAAATATCGGCATGAAATTATAACAAATCACTTTTACGCCAACCGCAGCCGCATTTTGCATACTTTGGATATACCGTTCGATATGAAAATCGCGTTCGGGTAGCCCAATTTTTATTGGCTCGGGAATCGGGATGCTCTCAATTACCTCGAGTTTAAGTCCATCAGCTTCGACTTGGGATTTTAGGGTTTGCAGTTTTTCTAAACTCCAAACTTCGCCCATTGGTACATCGTATAGCGCTCCAACAATACCAGTTACCCCTGGAACTTGGCGAATGTGGCGCAAGGGAACTTGGTCGGTTGGTCCGTACCAACGCATGGTCATAATCATGGGTTCTCCTAAATGAAAAGTGGAAACTCGAGTGAGGGCGGGGAATTTTGGATGGCTATAAAGCTCAGAGCTTTGAGTCTCGAGGTGTGAAATAGCCCATAGCTCATAGCCCATAGCTTTTCTTCACTAAATTCTGAGCTAAGTCCACTGCCATTTCAAAAGCATCGGCTTGGTCTATGATGCCGCGCAGGGTTTGTTTAGCCAGCCAATTACAAGTGGTGCGCCGCCAGACATCATGGCGGGCTGGAATCGAAGCAAAAGCTCTGGTGTCGTCGTTAAATCCAGCCAAGTTTGCCATTCCAGTAGTTTCGATCACACTGTCTAAATAACGCTCAATCCCGTGAACACTGTCCATAAACCACCACGGTGGACCTAAGCGCAGGGCGGGGTAATGCCCAACCAATGGCGCGAGTTCCCTTGTGTAGGTACTTTCGTCGAGCGTAAATAAAATCAGTCGCAGACGCGAATCATTGCCGTATTCTTGGAGCAGTGCCTCGAGTCCATGGGTCCAGGCGACCGCCACTGGAATATCTGCGCCTATATCTGTGCCAAATTGTTGATGCAGTAAAAAATTATGACTGCGATAACTACCAGCGTGTAACTGCATCACCAAGCCGTCCTCAACCGACATCTGGGCAAACTCGAGCAGCATATGGGCGGTGAAGCGTTCTGCCTCTTTTTTAGTGGATTTTTTTTCTAAGGCTCGAGTAAAAATATCTTGGGTTTCTGAGTCAGATAATCTTTGGGTGTGTGGGTATTTTACGCCGTGGTCGGTGGCGGTTGCGCCTGCTTCTTTGAAGTGTATTCGGCGCAATTTAAGGGCAGCGATAAAACTTTTGTAGTCGTCAATGGTTTGGGTTAAATCCTCGAGTTTCTGGATTTCCCCCAGCCAGTCTGTAGCCGTTAAATCAAGTAATTTATCGGGTCTAAAGGTCGGTCGGACATCAAAACCAGCTTGTTGTAATTTCAGATGTGGATCGAGCGAACTGGTAGCCGCATCGGTGGTACAAAGCGTGGCAATGTTAAAGCGCTTAAACAGGGCTTGGGGTAGAAATTCGGGTTGCTCGAGCAAGGCTTCTAATTGGTCGTACAGCCTGTCGGCATTTTCTGAGCTTGGTTTTTCGAGAATCCCAAAAACACTGGTCAGTTCGTCACGTAACCACAATCCAGTTGGTGTACCGCGAAACAAATGAAAATGAGAACAGAATATCCGCCAGACTTCGCGGTGATTGGGGTTAGACTTGATTTGCTCCAGTGGCACACCTTGCGAGTACAACATCCGAAAGACATAATGGTCGGGAATCACCAACAATTCGGCAGGGCTGCCAAAACGCTGGTTATTGGCTAACGAGACCACATCCACATGACCGTGCGGACAAATAAGCGGTAGGCTCGAGACCGATTGATACAATTGCCTTGCCAAAGCCCGTTGGCTTGGCTCTGGGTCAAAGCAACGGTCTGGATTCATACGCCGGTAAACGCTCCAAAACCGCCATCTACGCTAATAATCGTGCCGGTCACAAATTTGGACTCACTCGAGACCAACCATAAAAG
>JANNEE010000010.1:0-2199 GCA_031388325.1 Deinococcales bacterium | reverse complement strand
GGTTCGTCCATAAAAATTAACTGTGGGTCAAATGCTAATGCTCTGGCAATACTGGCGCGTTGCTGCATTCCGCCACTTAATTGCCACGGGTAATTCTGAGCAAATTTCTCGAGTCCAACCATCTGAAGCATTTTTTCGGCTCGAGTCTGGCGTTCTACTTTGTTGTAGCCCATAATCTCGAGCGGCAACATCACATTTTGGCGCACGGTGCGCCATTCAAACAGGGCTGGAGCTTGAAAAACATAACCATAAGCCCGAGCTTCCCGAGCCGCTTTTGGGGTTTTACCGCCAATTAAAAGCGTCCCCAAAGTCGGTTGGATTAAATCTGCCAGCAAGCGCAACAAGGTGGTTTTGCCGCAACCGCTCGGTCCGATTAAACTTATAAATTCGCCTTCTTGAATCTCGAGGTTGGCATCTGTCAGGGCGATGGTCTCAAGCATTTGTCCACTTGAGTCTTTGGTTTTGTAAATCATGCTGACATCCGTTACCAATACCAGTGGTGTACCCTGTGTGGATACCAGTGCGTTAGAAGCTGCCATGCAAGAACATACCAAGTTTTGTGCTTGTCAGGCAATTCGCTCAGACCCCGCGTAGACATTCATTCTCTGACCGCGCAAAAAACCAATCAGGGTTAAATCAAAGCGCTTTGCCACATCCACGGCTAAACTTGTGGGGGCAGAAACACTGGCAAGGACTGGAATTTTTGCGCGAATAGATTTCTGCGCGATTTCAAACCCGGCTCTACCAGAGACCACTAAAATTGTAGTCTCGAGCGGTTGGGCTTGCATGATTGCCCAGCCAACCAGTTTATCCACAGCGTTGTGCCGCCCAACATCTTCGCGCAAAGCCAGTAAATCGCCTTGGCTCGAGAACAACGCCGCCGCATGAATTCCGCCAGTGGCATCAAAGATTTTTTGGGCAGCACGCAGTTTATCAGGCAAGGTATAAAGCAATTCTGAACTGGTGACAAGTTGGCTTTGCAGCTTTTTGCAGTCTGTCTCGAGGGCTTCCAATTGGGCTTTTCCACAAACACCACAGGCACTTGTGGATAAGGTATGGCGTTCTGGGAGGCTGACCACCAAGCCTTTTAGTAACTTGATATTAACCACATTAAAACGCTGCTTGAGTTTGTTGTTGACGCAGTACGAAACTTTTTGTAGGTCGTGAAGTGAATTGATAATTCCTTCGGCGTAACACCAGCCCACCGCCAGTTCAAAATCATGACCGCAAGTTCGCATCGTCGTATTGACCGTTTGGCGCAAACCACTTGTTTCAAGCCGAATCTCGAGTGGTTCTTCTTGCACCACAGCATCGGCTCGAGATTTTCGGGAAGCCCCGTCAAAACAAAGAATTTGGGTTTTTTTCGCTCCCTGCATTAGAATAGAATACAACCCATGCGATTAGAACTACAGGCGGGAGCAGCGTGTTTTAACCAAGGTGAGTATTGGGAGGCACATGAAGTCTGGGAAATCCCTTGGAATGCCGCTAAAGCTCGTGGGGATTTGGCAACTGCTCGTTATATTCAAGGATTGATTTTACTGGCTGCCGCGATTCATAAACGCCGCCATTACGATAATTTAATTGGTGGTCAACGCAATTACGCTAAAGCCCTGCATCGACTCGAGGGCAACGACCAAAGTGCTTTGGATGGCTTTAAGCTCGAGACCTTTAAGCAAGAAGTCTGGGCGGCGCTCGAGAATGAGGCTTTAAGTCCGCAATTACCCAATACCCTCGAGTAAATTTTCTAAAGAATGCAGGTGCAAATCGGCTTTTTTAACCTCTTCACGCTGGGCATGAATCACGCCCCAAGGTCCTCGCTCTAAGAATACCGCTTTCATACCGATTGCCTTGGCGGGAAGCACATCGTTGTCTAATCTATCGCCAACATAAGCAATTTCGTGTGGCTCGAGCTTGGTAATTTGAACGATGCGCTTAAAAAATTCTGGGTTTGGCTTTTCTACGCCCCAAGTGGCACTTGAAGCAAGGTAAGTAATCGGTAACTCGAGACCACGCAGAATTGTTTCGGTTTTTTCGGGTTGATTGCCTGAAATTCCAACTTCAATCCCAGCAGCTTGTAGTTGGGCTAAGCACAAAATGGCATCTGGGTAAAAATCCGAGGCTTGTATTTCCCAAGGGGCAATACTTTTTTTTTCGCGTTTGAGAACTGCGTCTTGGTACGTTGTCCCTAGCACTTCAAAG
>JANNEE010000737.1:0-2390 GCA_031388325.1 Deinococcales bacterium | reverse complement strand
AACATCAGCATGGCTCGAGGTGGTGTTTTTTGCAATTCGACAGTGGCGTAACGCAAACTTTCAAGTGCGCCACGCGGGCTGCCTCGAGTCACTCCAAACGCACCCGCAAACCTTAAAAAACTGTACTTTTTGAGGTTTTCTTCAAGCATCATCACGCGGTACTCGAGCTTCAAATGCTGTGCCAGTTGCAGCCCTAAATACCCATCCCAAAAGGAAATATGTGTCCCATGCCAGAGCATCGAACGGGCTTTTATGGGATTGGCAAGGTTCAACAACCGCACACTCGAGAATTGTCCACGCAAACTGTTCTCGATGTACCAACGCCAAAAAGGTGTGTATAACGAATGATTCTCTGCTTTTGTCACGTTTTTTATTGTACCTGTTTTTTATAAATCTGACCATAGGCTAAAAGCATTTGACGTTGTAGCCACAAAATGTGCATAATAGGGGCAGATGAAGAAGACATTACTCGCATTAGCGCTCATTGCTGGCTTGCTGGGAGCGGCTTACGGCACAGTGCAGTTTATTCCCACCCCTTGGGGCGACCACGGGCTTCGGGTAGATGTTGACCCGAAGGTCAAGGGCAATAGCCTTTTTAGGATTGTCAAAGATGGTCAGACCAAACGTTCAATTTCGGCTGTGGACTTCGAGGCGTACCTTGTTGAACTGACCGGGCAAGGCAGTAGCGAATTGTGGCTGCGGGCAAAAAATGCGGGTAAAACTTGGACAGATTACTTTTTTACCCTCGAGGGCGGCTTGCGTAACCTTGGTATCGTGGATGGTCAAGGCAGTGGAATTACCCAAATCGAGGATTTAGACAACGATGGCAAAGCCGAAATTGCCATGTTCGGCACACCATTATCTTTTTTGGTTGGTTTAGACAACACCCGTTCACCGTTTTTAACCAATGTATTAACGTGGGATGGGATTCGTTTAGCCGATTCAACGGTTCAATACCCAAAACGGATTCGCACCACCATTTTGTTTCATTATTACGATTACTTACGAGCGGTTGAACAAAACGACATGAGCGGTCAAAAAAGCGGAGCGCTTGGTTATTATGCCAACAGCTTACAAATCGGCGAAGGGCGGATTGCCAAGGCATGGTTGATGAATAACGTTCCCGAAAAAGAAATGCGCCGTTGGTTACTTGACAACGAATCACGAATGATCAATACCTTTTACAGTTACCCCGGCTGCCGCATTGCCGTGACACAAACCCGGGCTTTGCCTGTGCCGTACCCAACTTGCGCTAAGTAAATAACCAAAATAAAAATGTGGGTCTCGAGACCCACGTTTTTATTTCTAGGTTTGGGCTTCCCGCACTTGGCGTTTAATGCGCCGTAAGACCGCCTGTAAGCCCCGCAGACGCAAAGGCGTGATAATCTCCTCGAGTTTACCAAGGCGGTAGAAATCCTCGGGTACAGCCAAGACATGGGCAACACTTTCGCCCTCGAGTCCATCAGAAAGTAAACCCGCAAATGCCCGTACTGTCGGGGCTTCTTCGGGGGCATCAAACCACAGATGAACCAAGCCAGACTCGAGTTCGGCATGAACAAAGAATGGCGTGGTGCATTCATGAACTTGCTCGAGATTGGCTTTCATCCCTTCGGGCAGGGCTGGCATCCGCTTAGCGAAATCAAGCAGCAATTCGATTTTAATGTTTTTTGGAGCGCTGGCAAGCATTTTCAAGGCGTTTTGTAATTTTACTGGAAGTTCTATCGGTAACTCAGACATACTGTAGAGCATACATCAGTCGCCTCGGGGCAAAAGAAAGTGGAGCATCGGGTGGGAGGGACCGATGCTCCTATGTGGGAGAAATGCGCGAGGTCGCGCTTAACAAGAAGGTAAATTTAGGCTTGTGGCATCGAGCGGTTGTAGCGGCTGTGCGCGAAGAAACGAATCACCAATTCGCCAGCCCTATCGCCATCGCGTACCAAAATTGTGGATAAGGTAAAATGTTTACCATGTAAACGCAGTAAAACCTCAGAAGACACCATGCTCGGACGACCACTGGCTTCGACCACAACCAAACCCCTAGCTTCGCCCGTTTCTTGATTAAAAGCCCACAAGCGACCTTCCAAGGCAATAAAGTTGCGTCCAAAGAAATCCAAATCTGCGCCGCGTAAATCCAGTGCATCATCTTGCTCGATACTACCGAAAAGCGTATTTTTTTCTTCAAAGGCTGGCATCATCATGGTTCACTTCCTATGTTTGATTAAATCCGAGGGGTTTGACTTGCTGAACACCATCAATGTACAACTCGAGCGTCACACGACCGTCACACGAGAATTGACATCCGTGTGACGTTTTGATGATGTTAAAAAAATACTGTACAGAACAGATTTTAATCAAAACTAAGAACTGCGTCTAACCACAGTGCCAAGAGC
>JANNEE010000706.1:0-2111 GCA_031388325.1 Deinococcales bacterium | reverse complement strand
GACGTTTGTATTTCTTGATTAATCTCTTGCTGTGACACCACAAGACCATTGACAAAAAAAACGGACTGGGTTGTATCTTGTGCAAGTGCGAACCCAAAAAGCCCAATAACAAGACTCCATTTTAATTTTGAAACTACTGCACGATTTCTCATCGTACTTCTCCAATCGTCTCGAGAACAACCTTAACCACATTCTCCACATTAAACCCAAGCTCCCTAAACACCACCGCATCTGGCGCACTTGCTCCGTACCTGTCGAGTGTGACCATGCCACCGTCCAAGCCCACAAAACGCTCCCAGCCTAGGCTCGAGCCAGCTTCAATCGCCACCCTAGCGCGGATGCTGTTGGGTAGTACACTTTCTTTGTACTCGGCACTTTGCATGGCAAAAATATCCCAAGACAACAAACTGACCACACGGGCTTTTTTCCCCTGCTCAAGCAATGCTTTTTGGGTCTCGAGTGCCAAACTCACTTCGCTGCCAGTAGCAATCAGAATCACATCGGCTGTACCGTCGGAATCCTTAACAATATAGCCGCCTTTGGCAGCATTGGCGTTTATCTCGAGAACGGGTAAATCTTGGCGGCTAAGCACAATTGCGGTTGGTTTGTGCTGCTGCTCGAGGGCAATTTTCCATGCCACACTGGTTTCGTTGGCATCGGCTGGGCGAATCACGCTCAGGTTTGGAATGGCTCGTAAGGCTGCCAAATGTTCAATCGGTTGGTGGGTCGGTCCGTCTGTGCCTACGCCAATGCTGTCGTGGGTAAACACATAAATCACGGGTTGGTGCATCAGGGCTGCCATGCGAATGGCGTTTTTCATATAATCGGAAAAGGTAAAAAAGGTTGCCACAAACGGGCGTAACCCCACCAGTGCCATACCATTTGCCATGCCCGCCATACCAAATTCACGTACTCCAAAGTTAATGTTGCGGGCTGCCAAATTATCTTTGTTCATGGCAGCTTCGCCTTTGATGGTCGTCATGTTGCTGCTGCTCAGGTCGGCACTGCCACCAATTAGGCGTGGCTCGAGTTTAACAAGCACATTCAAGCTGTCGCCACCAGCGTTACGGGTGCGTACCATCTTGCCAGCTTCGTATTTGGGCAAGTTCTCGAGCGGGTAATGCTGGACTGGATTTTGCATCATGCTTAGTAATTCTGATGCCAGTTCTGGATAAGCTGCCATATACGCCCCGTATTTGGCGTTGCCTGCTGCCTCGAGTGCCGCCCCTTTTGCACCAGCTTCTTGCCACGGGGCAGCACCTTCTGGGTCTATAAAAAATGGCTCGAGGTTTGTACAGCCGTATTGCTTTTTGGCAAAAATCACATCATCCGCGCTTGGGGCTTTACCGTGAACATCGGCTTGTCCCGCCTTTGGTAAACCATAACCAATCGTGGTTCTGACTTTGATTAAACTTGGACGTGGATCGGCTTGGGCAGCTTTAATCGCATTCTCGAGACCAGCATAATCGGTATCGCCCTCGGTAATCTCGAGGACTTGCCAATTGTAAGACATAAAACGGGCTGTTATATCTTCGGAAAATGCCCATTGGGTCGGACCATCAAGTTGGATGTTATTGTCGTCGTAAAGCATAATCAGTTTGCCAAGCCCAAGATGCCCCGCTAAACTAGCGGTCTCGTGCGAAATGCCTTCTTGAAGGTCGCCGTCAGAGCAAATACCGTAGACAAATCCGTCCACAATTTCGTGTTGGTCGCGGTTATAACGCGCCGCCAAGTGCTGTAAACCCAATGCCATACCAACCGCATTGGCAAAGCCCTGCCCAAGTGGACCAGTGGTGGTCTCGACTCCGGGGGTATGCCCAACTTCTGGGTGTCCAGCCGTGGCACTACCCCATTGTCTAAATTGCTTTAGTTGCTCAAGTGGCAAGTCATACCCCGTCAGGTGCAAGGCGGCGTACTGCAACATGCTGCCATGACCCGCACTCAGCACAAAACGGTCTCGAGCCAACCAATTTGGGTTTTTGGGGTTATAGCGCATGATTTTTGTCCACAGCACATAGCCAATCGCCGCCATCCCAAGCGGCGCACCGGGGTGTCCTTCTTTGGCTTTGCAAATGGCATCAAGGGCGAGGGCGCGTAAGGTATTGACGGTA
>JANNEE010000653.1:0-1799 GCA_031388325.1 Deinococcales bacterium | reverse complement strand
TATTTATCAAAAAGTATTCTTGTTCTGCGCCCAATGTACTCGAGACTTTACTGGTGTTGCCAAAGTGTTTTAAGAATTTTTGAGCCGAAGTATTTAGGGCTTCGATAGAACGTAAAAGCGGGACTTTGGTGTCCAATGCCTCGCCCGTCCAAGAAGCAAAAGCGGTTGGAATACATAGGGTCGCACCGTTACTATGACGCAAAATAAAAGCTGGGCTGGTTGGATCCCAAGCGGTGTAGCCACGGGCTTCAAAGGTAGCCCGTAAACCACCACTGGGGAAACTCGAGGCATCGGGTTCGGCTTGAATCAGTTCTCCGCCGGTAAAAGTAGCAATGGCTGTGCCGTCTGAGGTAGGCGCAACAAAAGAATCGTGTTTTTCGGCAGTTGAACCAGTAAGCGGATGAAACCAGTGGGTGTAATGGGTTGCCCCTTTCTCGAGCGCCCAAGTTTTCATGGCGAGAGCCACCGTGTCAGCAATGGCTGGGTCTAGGGCAGTCCCTTTTTGAATCGTGGCTTGAAGGCTTTTCCAAACGGGTTTAGAGAGGCGTTCACGCAAATTCTCGGTGCTGAGGACATCACTGCCAAACGAACTAAAAGCATTTGGGAGCGGTTCGGTTTGCTGCCAGTTACGGCTTGCGGCTGCCACGACATCATAGTTTTTCATCTTTATTCTCCTATCATTCAATAATACTAGCGACAGCTTAACATAAATCATTGCAAGTTGTACATCAAATTTAGAGCAGTTTGTCAAAAAAAATTGACACTTCTCGAGTAACGCCTTGGCTATTGGTTGATTGTTCGTGGTCTTTTGCCCAAATAGCTTTATCAGGCTGTACAAAGCGATTGTTACCAAGTTGTAACTTCGCATCTGTAGAGTAAAATCAGCGAAAGCCAAAGGAGCAAATGTATGATTGAAAACCCAAATCTCAGCTTAGAAGAAGACAACGACGACGAAATGGTGGGGCATTTAATCAGCCGCCGCGCTGCCCTGCGTTTATTTGGTGCAGCCGCTAGTGGCACAGCCTTAGTAGGTGCAACTCAACTCTCGAGCAGTAGCGCCCAAAGCACCACACTCCCATCCTGTATTGTTCGCCCAGCCATGACCGAAGGACCTTTTTTTGTAGACGAAAAACTCAACCGTTCCGATATTCGCAGCGACCCAAGCAGCAAAAAAATATCGGCTGGCGCAGCTTTGCGCCTGACTTTTTTGGTCTCGAGCGTTGGTTCTAAAGGTTGCAGCCCCTTAAAAGGTGCAATGGTAGACATCTGGCAATGCGACGCAGGCGGTGTTTACTCGGATGTGCAAAATGCAGTTGGGCAAAAATTCTTACGTGGGCATCAAATCACCAGTGCTTTAGGACAAGCCCAGTTCTTAACCATTTACCCCGGATGGTATCAAGGCAGAACCGTTCATATTCATTTTAAGGTACGTTACAACAATTCCGACTTTACCTCTCAGCTTTTCTTTGATGACACCTTGACTGATAAAGTTTATAAAGCCGCACCATACAGCACTCGAGGCACACGCACGACCCGCAACAGCAACGACGGCATTTACCGCAACGGTGGTACTCAGTTGTTACTAGCCACCAAAGCCGATGGTGCTGGTTACGCAGCTACTTTTGATATTGGCTTAAACCTAGGATAAGTCTCGAGACCAAGCAAAATGGAAGCCACTTGGCTTCCATTTTTTTATGCCCAAAATTCAGTTACACGCCACGTAACCCAGCCGTAACCGCCTAGGAATACATTAACCCCATGAACGCCAAGGTGTTCAAAAAAGGAGCAAATCATGAATA
>JANNEE010000642.1:0-1605 GCA_031388325.1 Deinococcales bacterium | reverse complement strand
TTGACTCGAGTAAGTTTCGGTATTTGCTTTCACCAAAACTCGCCCATTCAAGCAGCACTTCGCGCCAGAGCGGGTGCTGACCCAGAAAGGGGTTGGTTAATCGCAAATAGGTCGGGGCTTTAATCTCGAGAAACACCGCTTGGCGCTCTGGTTTTAAGGAATGACTGCCACGCAGATTATCGAGTAAATCGGCAAGTTTAACTGCCCATGCTTCTAAGTTACCAGCTTCTTCGAGCCGAGCCACCATTTGCGCCCAACGCCGGTCTTTTTCGAGGTTGCTGTCAATCGGGGTGTCCATACTGTGGCTCGAGAGGTCTATTAAATGCAGTACATTGGCGTTGCAACCCATTGCCTCAAGTTCGCTTAGACTGGTGTTGCCATCTTCAACAATATCGTGCAGCATTCCAGCCAGAATCACATCGGGATTAAAACCAAGTCGCTCAAGGGTTTGTGAAACCCGAATCGAATGCTGATAGGCTGGTTCAAGAATGCCTTTACGAGTTCCGGGGATTCGGGCTTGTACCAGTTGGGCGGCTTTTTCTAAGTTCATGCTTAGAGTCTACTCTTTGTTATGCTGTGCCTATGTCGGTGATTCTGAAATTATTTGGCACACCACAAATCAGGCTGGCTAAACGCTGGCAGGCTTTGCCGTTTGAGAAAACCTCGGCATTGTTGTTGTATGTCGCCGCCCACGGGCAGGGCGTGGCTCGAGGCGAACTGGCGACCCTGCTTTGGGAGTCCGATGATTCCAGAGCCAGAGCCAATCTGCGCCAATTATTAACTCGGGTGCGGCGTTCGACTTGGGGAACAGCCCTTGAAGTGACCGATGACCATGTGTTTTGGCGTGGCTCGAGCGATTTAGATTTATTTTGGAAAGCCTTAAAAAATAATTTAGCCCTCGAGGAATTTGCCCCTGAGTTTTCTACGGGTTTTTTGTTATCGGATGCCCCCGCTTTTATGGATTGGTTGGATTTGGAACGTCAGACTTTGCGTCATGCGTGGCGCGATGCGGTTTTGCAACAAGCCAAAGTTGAAGCGGCAACGGCTGGCGTAGAACTGTTGCGGTTGTTGTTACGCACCGACCCACTTTGCGAAGAAGCGGTGCAAGCCTTGTTGTCTTTGGCAGTGCAAATGGGGCAAGCCGAACTTGGACGCGGTGTTTTTGCGGCTTTTGCGGCTGTCTTAAAACATGAACTTGGTTTAACGCCACTTCCAGAAACGATTTTGTTACATCAGCAACTCGAGACTGCGGTACATCAGCAACTCGAGACTGAGATCCCTCAGCAACCAAGTACACCGTTCGAGCCTCGGTTTTTCTTACCCGCCTCGAGTACCCCATTTATCGGTAGAGAAGCCGAACTTCACATGTTAGAGAATTTACTTGAATCTGGGGCGCGTTTAATTTCGGTGGTGGCATCGGGTGGGATGGGTAAAACCCGTCTGGTGCTTCGTGCCGCCCATAATTGGTACGGGTCTTTTGAGGGCGGGGTGATTTTTGCTTCGATGCTAAGTCTACATGGACAAGCTGCCCTTGCCGATGCCATCTTGCAAGGTTTGGCAGTGCTTCATCGTCAAGCCGACCCTGTGACCCAACTTTTAGCGTTA
>JANNEE010000614.1:0-2055 GCA_031388325.1 Deinococcales bacterium | reverse complement strand
ATGTAAGAAAAGATGTGTGTAGGGGCGAATCCCCGTGTTCGCCCTGCTGAGAGTTAGTTCAAGATATTTTGGCTGAGGTACTTAAACCCGAAAACTTGGGTTTAGGCATTGTAATAATTTTTGTAGTCTAGTCTACATTAAACAGTCCAATCAGACGGTAGTATACCAACCGTCTGGACGGTATCTAATGAGAAAAAACAACCCCCAAGAAACCCGAGAACACCTCCTTCAAGCCGCTATCGCTATTATTTTAGAACGTGGCGCACATAACCTGACCCTCGAGAACGTGGCTAAAAACGCTCAGGTCAGTAAAGGCGGCTTACTACATCACTACCCCAATAAAGAAAGTCTGCTGCTTGAAATCATTAGCCTGCTCACCCAAACCTTTGACCATAACCTGCAAAAGTACCTCGAGCCAATGCAAAGCCGTGGGCGCTGTACACGCGCCTACATCAGCACCACTTTTAGCCCAGACCCACAAGAACAACGCCTCACCCAAGCCCTCACGAGTCTGATTATCAGTCAACCAGAGTTACTAGATTCACTGCCACTGCAAGATGCTTTCTTATTTGCCGAGCAGAACATCCTCAACGACGGACTCCCCGCCGCTCGAGCCACGGCGATTCGGCTTGCTTGTGACGGGTTTTGGTTTGGCGAAATTAGCGGCATGATTCAAATTAAAGAACCCTTACGAAGCGAATTGCTCGAGGAACTACTGGAGTTAGCCACATGAATACATCACTTGAAAATAACATCACTGGCAATTGGAAACCACGTTTTTTTAGCATCTGGATTGGACAAGCCCTGTCTTTAATCGGCAGTGCCTTAACCCAATTTGTCCTGCTGTGGTGGATTACCAAAACCACCGAATCCGCTAGTGCGCTGGCTATCGCGGGAGTTATGGGTTTGCTGCCTCAAGCCCTGCTCGGACCATTGGGCGGAACACTGGCAGACCGCCTTAGTCGCCGTACAATCATGATTGTGGCAGACAGCATCTCTGCCATTGCGATGATTGTGATGGTTTACCTCTTCTCGAGCAATCAGATAGCGCTTTGGCATATTTACAGCCTGATGTTCTTGCGCTCGAGTATGCAGGCTTTCCAAAGCCCAGCCGCCGCCGCCAGCACCAGTCTGCTTGTGCCAAATGATTGGCTGCCCCGTGTGGCGGGTATGAACCAAGCCATGGCTGGAATCATGACGATTGCTGCCGCTCCACTTGGGGCATTGGCATTGGCATTTTTACCTTTTCAGGGCGCGTTAATGATCGATGTGGTGACGGCGGTCTTGGGTATTGTGCCGTTGTTTATTTATGCCATTCCGCAGACCAAACGGCTCGAGACCAAAACCAGTGTTTGGACTGATTTCAAAGAAGGTCTGGCGTATGTTAAAAACCGCCAAGGACTGCTGATGTTGTACGGTTTACTCGGCTTGGTGGTGCTAACTGTCATGCCGACGTTCGCGCTTACGCCGCTATTGGTTAAACAACACTTCGGTGGTGGGGTCAACGAAGTCGCGCTGATGGAAGGTTTAGCCGGTATTGGCATGATTGCTGGCGGCATTTTAATCAGCCTCAATCCGCTTTTCAAAAAACGAATCGTCACGCTTTTAATCTCCTTTATTATTTCTTGCGGCACAGTCGCCCTGACTGCCCTTGCGCCAAGCAACGCCCTTTGGTTAGCCACGATTTGGTGGACACTTAGCGGCATAACGTTTTCGACGGGCAACGCCCCGATGATGGCGATTATTCAGACCAGTGTCCCCAATCAGATTCAAGGACGGGTTTTATCGCTCATGACCACGGTTATGGGCTTGGCTGGACCAATTGGTTTAGCCATTGCTGGACCACTGGGCGATGCCATCGGTGTGCGTGGCGTGTTCATTGTTGGCGGTACGCTATCGGCAATCGTTTGTGCTTTGGGGTTCTTCTCGAGCCGCTTAATGCAAATCGAAACAAAGGAAAATCATGTCCAAACGAATTGAACTGCTTGATGTGCTGCGTGGCTTTGCAATTCTTGGTACACTCGGCACAAATATCTGGTTATTTGCCAATGCGGG
>JANNEE010000698.1:0-3392 GCA_031388325.1 Deinococcales bacterium | reverse complement strand
GTGAATTTTTGGCGTAACTCGAGGTCTTTCATTCGCTCGAGCAGAACGTATAAGTTTAGTTCGCAAAGTTCGGGCAGCCGCTCATCGTTGTACCAAACTTGGCAACGCATCACACCACGCAATTGTTCTTCTGGACTCAGTGCCAAGTAATGCCAAGAAAGAACATCATGTTTTGAAACGTGTCGTTTTTGTTCATCCAAATGACTTTCTTTGATTGCCCCATCTTCCAAAAAAACCTTGCCACGCAACTGCTGGAGCTTGGTCAGCCATGTCTCATGTAAATCTTTGTTTTCTTCAACTCGAGAAAATACGTTTGGGATTCGCGCATTGGCTGGCGCTAAGAGTAAAAAGTGATTGTCCTTAAAAATACCGGTATCTCGAGACATGGCACACTCCCCTTACTTCTCGGCTTTGGCGTGACTTAGGGCAGCTTCCCAAATCGGCAGTGGGTAGACTGTTGCGAAGCAATCGAAGCCAAATTCAATCGCGCTTTCTTCTTCGGGGTAATCGGTCACGACTTTTTGAATCAGTCGGGCGAGTTCGTCGGCATGGGCAATGTCTTCTTTGGCATGAACATCTATAAAACGCTGGGCGTTGCTTGGGAAGCCTTTTTTGGCAAGTGCAACCTGAGCGCGTTCGGTCAGCACTGGGGTTAAGCACTCGAATAAGTACATATACCCAAGGTAAGCAAAGGGGCTTTCGCGTTCGCCAATCATGCGGCAGGTGGCACTCATCACAAAACTGGCTGGGGTGATTTGTCTGGTACGCGCCCATTGTTCGTTGCCGCCGAGTTTAACAAAATCCTCGAGTGCCATTTCGCCGTGGTCAACTTCGGAAAGGTCATGGATTATCATCGGTTTCATCAGGTCTGGGCGGGATTTTGGTAAGCGTCCAATGGCGGTAAAGGTCGCTTCTGTGACGTGTGGTCCGTAACCAAATACCTCGAGCAGGATGTATTTAACGATTTTGGCAACCAGACCCGGTGGTGTGCCGTTGCTTTCGATTAAACGCACGGTTTCGGTTTGTTCGATGCGTTTGTAATGGGCTTGGAGTTTGGCGGCGAGGCGGTCGGTGAATTGAATAGATTCATCGGTGACTTTCCATTTTTTGCTCATGGGTGTTGCTCCTTGGTTTTCTCGAGGGTGTGGTTCTCGAGGTGAAAGGGTGGCTTGTTTGGCGGCTTGGTTGAACTGATGCGAACTGTAAACCCCGAACCGTAATCAAACCGTAATCACCAAATTTTTGGCTCGAAAACAACAGACTTGACAAATGTGTACACAAATGTACACTTAACGTATGAATCCTCTGACCATCAGTACCCGCGAATTCCGTACTCAATTAGCCAAGTACCTTGAGAGTCAAGAACCGCTTGCCATCAGTAAACACGGACGCACCATTGGTTATTACATTCCAGCCCAACAGCCAATAGAACAACAAGAACTCGAGACACTAAAACGAGGAATGCAGAAATTACAATCTTTATTGGCTACACACGGCATTAACGAAGATGATGTGGTTGCAGAAT
The DNA here is from genome assembly GCA_031388325.1 of Deinococcales bacterium. GTDB lineage: Bacteria > Deinococcota > Deinococci > Deinococcales > JAAFIG01 > JAAFIG01. The sequence continues at coordinate 1,867 of JANNEE010000698.1, read as the reverse complement.
TTAACCACTTGCGGAAGCAAAAATCATGAAGTGCTTGGTGCTTGATGCCAATATCCTGATTCGAGCGGCAATAGGTAGTTTTGTTAGGCAACCTTGACGCGGCGTTACCCCAAAACTGTTAGAATTCTCACATGCTGCGAACACTGGGGAAATTAGCACTCGAGAATAATGCCCTCAGCCGCCCTAAAACCCTGTCGCTGCTGGCATACTTGGCACTCGAGGGAGGCAAACCCAGAACCCACGTGCGCCAACTTTTTTTTGGTAACGCCTCGGATGCTGCCACCAGCTTACGGGTTGTGTTGCAGCAATTACGCAATACCAAAGCCCTGCTCGAGGAACAAAAAACCCTTGCCTGTGCGATTCCTTGCGATGCGGCACTGCTGCTCGAGAAATTAGACCGAGGCGACCAAGCGGCGGCGGTTGAATTGTACACGGGCGAATTCTTAGCTGGGGTGCAATTTGATTCTACAGAATTTGAAGAATGGGTGCTGGTGACACGCGAACACATTGCCGCTCGAGTCTGCCAAGCCCATTTGCATTTGGCACAAGCTGCCTTAGAACAAGCCGATTTGCCCAAAGCCGCCCAACAAGCCGTGGCTGCCTATACTCTTTCTAAAACCACGCCGCTCGAGACCGAAGAGGTACTGACCCTCCTTGGTATTTTTGAAGATTGCCAGCATGATTTAGCCCTTACACTACGCCAAGAATTGCTGGACTTAAATATCAGTATTCCCAATCGAAACAAAATAAGCGTGCGTCACTTACCTACGGCTATTTCTGGTTTTGTGTTCCGCAGCGAACAAACTACCCTCGAGAAACTACTCCAAGACCAGCGCTTCATTACCATTGTTGGGTACGGTGGCGCGGGTAAATCCCGTTTGGCACTCGAGGTATTACGCGCCCTACCCGAAGATACACAAACTGTTTTTGTGCCACTCGAGCCGATTCTCGAGCCTTCAGAAGTCCCCAGTGCTTGTTTACGTGCCATGAGTTACCGCGAAAGCAGCAGCCAACCACTCGAGCAGCTACAAAACCAAATTGGACAAAAAAACGTGGTGGTGCTGCTCGATAACGCCGAGCATCTGATCAGTATTGGCACAATGCTAGAAACCCTACTCGAGAACTGCCCGAATTTACGGATTCTACTCACCAGCCGTGAACGCCTTGGGGTGCTAGGCGAAACGGTTTTCCCACTGGGTGGTTTTGCCGATGATGAATCCGCCCTCGAGTTACTGGACTTGGCTTGTCGGCGCACAGGTACAAATTTTGTTTGGCAGACCAAAACCGCGCTTAAAATCTGCAATGCCTTAGAACGGTTTCCATTGGCAATAGAACTCGCCGCCGCAATGATAACGGTCTTACCGCTAACCGAAATCTTAGAAGCATTACAACAGCACCTCGATGCACTCGAGGCAAGCAACGGGCGCGAGCGTCACCGCAGTATGCGAGCCGTCTTTAATTGGTCTTGGTCGCTGCTGAGCAACCCGCAACGCCAAGGGCTAATGCGACTGGCTGTGTTCCGCGATGGTTTCTCGAGAATTGCCGCTTTGCAAGTCATGGGCAGTAATTTAACGGTGATTGCTGCTTTGGTCAGTAAATCGTTGGTGCAGAATCAGCATAATGGGCGGTATAGGCTACATCCACTGATTGCCCAGTATAGTCTTGAAGCGCTCGAGGGCATTCCCAAAGAAGCCAAAAATGCCAAAGCTGCCCATGCCGAAGTGTTCTTGACTTGGACTGAGCAGAACGCGCCCTTGGTGCGAACAGCCCAAGCAGGCGTGGTTTTAGGGGCATTTGAAACCGACCTCGAGAATATCAAAAGTGCATGGGGATGGTTATGCGAACACCCAGATTTAGGGCGGTTTGA
>JANNEE010000580.1:0-2491 GCA_031388325.1 Deinococcales bacterium | reverse complement strand
TTCAACCAACCGATACGGTTCTCGAGATTGGGTGTGGTTCGGGTTTGTTCACGCGAGCTTTGGCGTTGCGTTGTGCCAAGTTGATTGTGCAGGATATTGAACCGCGTTATGTAGCAGAAACCAAAGCCAAAACAACCGATTTGTCACACCTCGAGTTTATCAGCGTGGATGTCTGTACGCTCGAGCTAAGTGCAGTCGCCGATGTGATTGTGCTGATTTCGGTGCTGCCCGAGATTCCGAATCCCATACTGGCACTAGAAGCATGTGTCAAGGCATTAAAACCCAACGGACAGATTATTGTTAGCCAAGAGTTGTTTGAACCTGAGTATGTGCCGTCCGGTCAGATAGATGGGTGGGCGAAAGCGGTTGGCTTAGAGGTTGTGACTCGTCAAGGCAACGCTTGGATTTACCTAAACCGTTATGCTTTACCGCAATCATGACTAATATCTGATATACTAATTTATGCCAATCCCCGATACATTACCACTCGAGAAACGACTTTTTCGTGAAGATGTCTACAGCGCAATTCAAAACTGGATTATAGATGGGACACTCGAACCACTCGAGAAAATCCGCGATACCGACCTTGCCTTACAACTTGGGGTCAGTCGCACCCCCATCAGAGAAGCACTGCGCCGACTCGAGGATGAAGGTTTAATCGAAACCAAAGTAAATGCGTGGACTCGAGTTTCGGGCGTGGATAAAAGCCTCGCCAGACGGGTCTACCCGATTTTGCGCTTGCTCGAGCCATTGGCGTTAGAACTGAGTTTTGCCCATCTCGAGGCAATAGATTTTAAGCAGATGAAAACCCTGAATATTGCCGTGCAGCAAAATCTTGTGGCTGCCAATGCCAAAGGCGCAGCCCTCGAGGACACGGCACTGCACAGCCTCTGGACTGGGCGTTGCGATAATCCAGAACTCTTGCGTATTTTAGCCGACCTGAAAACCAATCATATTCGCCTAGAAATTCATTATTGGCGCGGTGGTAAAGCAGCCAGTAAAAGCGTTGCAGAGCATCAAAAAATTATTGCAGCCCTCGAGAGCAAAGACTTAGCCGCCGCCAAACGTGAACTCGAGGCGCACTGGACAAGGGCATTGGCACGCTGGGAGGCAAAGTGAAAATCAAAGAAAAGAACTTACTGCTCGAGATTTATACGGCAACTAATTTTGCCACAGAAAAAATTGTCATTTCAGTGAAACGACAATTCACATGGACACATCTTCGCAATAATTTTAAGCAAAAACTTAGGCAGCGAGAAAAACCATGAAAGAAAGTATTACTACCAGCACAGTTCTAGCTGGAATACTGATTGTGATTGTCGGCTTCACGGGTTCGTTGGTACTGACTTTTGATGTTGCCGATAAAGCCAATTTAAGCCCTGCACAACTCAGTTCTTGGGTTTGGGCAATCTGTGTTGGCAGTGGCATATTAAGTTTGGGCTTATCGTGGTGGTACAAACAACCAGTGCTGGCAGCTTGGAACACCCCCGGGCTGGCGCTGCTTGCCACCGATTTAGCCAAATACCCACTTTCAGATGCGGTTGGTGTCTACCTGATTTCTGGTTTAGTCATTGCGCTACTTGGCGCTTTAGGTTGGTTTGATAAAGTCATTCAACTCGTACCACAAAACGTGGCTTTGGCAGTTCTGGCTGGGGCATTATTTAAGTTTGGATTGGGCTTATTTACGGCTGCTGCCTTAGAACCAACACTGGTTTTACTGATGATTGCTGCTTTTTTAAGCGCCAAGTACCTGCGTTCTCGAGTGCCAATGCTCTGGGCGTTATTGGCGGGTTTCTCGAGCGCCGCAGTTTTAGGAAAATTTAGTCTGAATGGCATTGCCCTCGAGTTTGCCCAACCGATGCTGATTGCGCCGACTTTTCATCTCGAGGCACTGCTTGGGCTTGGGATTCCCTTAACTGCTTTGGCTCTGGCTTCGCAAAATGCCCCCGGACTGGCAGTGATGCGTTCATTTGGTTACGACCCGCCAACCAAAGGTGCAATGGTCAGCACCGGTATCTTAAGCGCTTTATTTGCCCCGTTACTCAGTCATGGTTTAACCTTAGCCGCGATTACCGCCGCCCTTGGCAACAGCCCAGAAGCCCATCCAGACCCAAATAAACGCTACGGCGCGGGTATTGTGGCGGGTATCTTGTACATTATTTTGGGCTTATTTGGCACTACCATCGTGGCACTTTTTCTGGCATTACCAAAACCACTGATTGCAGGTATGGCAGGATTGGCTTTATCTGGCACAATTGCGGGTTGCTTGGAGGGTGCATTTAAGGACAGCAATCGCCGTGACTCGAGTATTTTTGCGCTTTTAATCACTGCTTCTGGCGCAGAATTTTTAGGCTTAGGCAGTGCTTTTTGGGGTTTGGTGATTGGCGCATTTGTGGCGAGAATTCTCGAGAAACGCGAGGCATAATTGTGATATGAGTTTTGTGTTCTTCGAGCGCCATATTTTGCATTACACCAAGCAAATCAAGCAGAC
>JANNEE010000538.1:0-2851 GCA_031388325.1 Deinococcales bacterium | reverse complement strand
AGGGACTGCCAGCCCTGAAGATGCAAGCCGCAGCCAACGCAATCCTCGGCGGGTGCTACGAGCGCTAGAAATTCTACGTGGGACTGGCAAAGCACCGTCGCAATTTGCACCGATTCCACCAAAGTATAGGTTTGCAAAACTGGCACTGATTCCACCTACGCCTCTGCTCGAGACTCGAATTGAACAGCGTACCAAATGGATGCTTGGGGCTGGTTTACTCGATGAAACACAAGGCTTACTGCCAGTTTTTGCAAGGGATGGACGGCGAGCCACAAGTTTTCAAGCCATAGGCTATAAACAAGCGCTGGATCATTTGCTGGGTGTGACCGATGAAGCTGGCAACACTGTACAAATCTCACTCGAGGAAACCGAACGCCGCATTAACCTTGCCACACGGCAATATGCCAAACGCCAAGGCACTTGGTTTAAGGCTGAACCGAATATACAAGTATTTACCCAACTCGAGACGATACAAGCCGCCCTCGAGACGATACTTTCTTAAATATGTTCTTGAATATTGCTTTCGACTTTGGCAGTTTCTGGGTTGATTTGCGACACCAGCATCGCCATTAAAATGCAGCCAGCCCCAACCAAGCCTAAATTTGTAAATGTGTCTCCTAACCACCAAACCGAGAAAACGGCAGCAAAAACTGGCTCGAGGGCGTAAATCACCGCCGTCTGAAAAGCTGGGACTAAACGTTGAGCAAAAGATTGTGCCAGAGTGGTCAGGGCAGTGGCAACCACGCCTAGAAACACAATTGGTAGCCAATTCTCGAGAATCGCCGTGGTCGGTGGATTGGTTATCAATTCTGGGGCAGCCCAAATCAGTCCAAGAACCGCCACAACCGTCACTTGAACCGCCGCCAGTGGAAGTGGCTGATATTTATTGACCACCCTGTCCATCATCACGATATACAGCGCGTAAGAAACTGCACAACCCAAGACCCAAAAGTCCCCTTCTGAAAAAGTCAGGGTTAAACCTTGCACCGACATTAAACCAATCCCAAAAAGTGCCACCGCACCCGCAATATAAGCCGTGTAAGGAACACGTTGCTTCAAAAAAGGCAGAAGTAGCGGTACAAGAATCACATTTAAGCCAGTGATAAACGCTGCCCTTGAACTCGAGATACTGGTTAAACCAATAATTTGCGTGATGTAGGAAATAAACAGCACCAAAGCAATTAAGCCGCCATCTATCCAGAGTTGACGGTTAGCCAGACGTAACCACGGCGAAAGTACCAAAGCCGCCACCAAAAAACGGGTCGAAGTTAAGGCAGCCGGCGAAAGGCTTTCAACTGCATTTTTAACAATTGGAAAGGTCGTACCCCAGACCACGGTCACAAAAACCAGTACCGCCACACCCAAATAACTTATTTTCGCTCGAGTCACTTGCTCAGCTTAACATTCTCGAGAATATCCCAAGCGGCGGTGATTTCGTCCATATTGATGCTGTGACCCAAACCTTTGTAAATTCGGGTGTCCACATTTGCGCCTAGGCTTGTGAGAATTTTAGAGCTTTGTTGCACTCGCGCCAAATCAATATGGAAATCTGCTTCGTCACAACCAATCAACACAGGGGTCTCGAGTAAAGGCTTACCTAGTTTGCCAACTTCTGTGTCCGAGCCAATCAACCCACCCGAAAAAGCAATTACCCCACCAAAGCGCCTACCGTGCCTTGCGGCATACTCGAGGGCAAGACAAGCGCCTTGCGAAAAACCAAGCAAGACGATTTTTTCAAGTGGTAAACCCGTTTGTTGGATGGCTTGCGAAACCGTCTCGAGGGCGGAAGTCAGCCAAGGTTCATTTTCGGACACAGGGCGAATAAAACGCTGCGGATACCAAGTGTTATTTCTGGCTCGAGGGGCAATAAAAAGGGTGTCGGGAGAATCAAAGTGTGGGCGTAAGCCCAAAATATCTTCAGGACTCGAGCCGCGCCCGTGCAGCATAATCACAGAGCGATGAGCGGGGTCTCGAGATTTGACGATAAGAGGTATAATCCCTTGGTGAAGTTCGTTCATGGGTTCATCCTATTAAAAATAACGAAGCGAATTGCCTCGTCATTTTGGTCTTATGGCTTAAGCCTCGGCGAGCATCGCTTGTAAATCCAAAGCCAGAGTGACCATTGCTAAGTTCCCTGCTTGGTCTCGAGGGTAATCGGCGGGGTCACGGTCTCGGTAAAGTTCTACGCCGTTTCCATCTGGGTCACGCAAGTAAATCGCTTCCGAAACCCCGTGGTCTGATGCCCCTTCAAGCGGGTAGTTACTCTCGAGTAGTTTCTTTAAGGCTTTTGCCAATTCTTGGCGGTTCGGGTACAAAATTGCAGTGTGATAAAGCCCTGTGCTGCGCCGAGGCGGTGGTGGAGCGCCAAGGCTCTCCCAAGTGTTTAAGCCAATGTGATGATGGTATCCACCCGCCGATAAAAAGGCGGCGCTATCCCCTAAACGCTGGGTCACGTCAAAACCGAGGATGTCGCGGTAGAACTTGAGGCTACGCTCGAGGTCTGAGACTTTAAGGTGGACATGTCCGATACGGGTTTCTGGATGAATGCTCATACGTTTTTCCTTAAGTCAGTAGTTGCTGATTCATAATGCGAATTTGTCCTCGGTGATTAATTTCATCTTCAAAAACATGAAACCAGCACCAATGATGGTTCGCAATTTTTCCATTTGGAAAAGTAAACTCTTGCATCAGCCAATCATCATCTCGCTTGCCAAATTCAGCTAATGTTTTGCTTCTGATTTCCTCGAGTTGGGTTAGGTAATGTTCTAAAGGTTTGCCTATTACTTCTGAGGCATGTTTGCCTAAACCAATGGCTGCACCCCATTGTGCATATTCTTCTTTATTCATCCAG
>JANNEE010000534.1:0-2096 GCA_031388325.1 Deinococcales bacterium | reverse complement strand
ATCGAAGGTCCTGTGTTTACCAATTTACTTCTGGCAGACGAGATTAACCGTGCCACCCCAAAAACCCAATCGGCGCTGCTCGAGGCAATGGCAGAAGGGCAGGTCAGCGCTGATGGTGAAACACGCAGCTTGCCTAAGCCTTTTATTGTGATTGCTACCCAAAACCCAGTCGAAATGGACGGCACATACCGTCTGCCCGAAGCCCAACTGGACAGGTTCTTGGTGCGCTGCACCATTGGCTATCCGAGCGCCGAAGAAGAACTCGAGGTGCTGCATCGTTTGCGTGGTGTGCATCCGATTCATTTGCTTGGTACGGTTTCAAAAGCCGCAGAATTACTCGAGGCACAAAGCAAAAGCCGTGAAATTCATCTCGAGCCAGAATTACGCCAATATATTGTGCGCTTGGTTCATGCAACAAGGGGCTTATCTGAGGTGTATTTGGGTTCGTCACCTCGAGCCAGTCTTGCTCTGCAAGGCATTGCCCAAGGTTTAGCCAGTATTGCTGGGCGCAGTTTTGTACTGCCAGACGATATTAAACGTGCAGCCATTCCAGTCTTGTCGCACCGCTTGATGCTCCGCGCCGAAGCGCGACTTCGTGGCGTGACTGCCGAAGGGCTGGTTAAAGAACTCTTGGCTCGAGTGCCAGTGCCGGTCGAAAGCGTATGACCCGAGTTTGATACACCCCGCCTAATGCTGATTTTTTTACGAAATGCCCAAGGACATTTGCAGCGTGTGGCTCGAGCCAATACTGTCATTCGCGGCGCTGCTTGCTAAGGCTACTGACGGCTGGCACTAAGAGAATTTACTTGATACTGCATTTACTCCAAGTCCAACTGCTGAGACGGTATTGTTGTTGTAAATTCTGGTAGACCAAAGTATCTGCCGAGCGCACAATACTGCCAAGTTTGACCTTGATGCAAACACGGTAATTTAAGCCCGCCACAACTTGAATCTGGGCTTTTTCTATCTCGAGTAGCGTGTATGCCCTATTCCCACTGCGTTTCATCGCCGTATTTTTTGTCTCGAGAGCATATTTTGCAGCCGCAATCACTTGGGGGTCTTTGACATCGGCTTTGCTAAAACCTCCAGCAATTTGAGCCAGACTCAAAGAACCAAGAAGTACCAAGCCAAGGAAAATTTTCATGGCTCGAGTATACGAAAAAAGAGAGAGCCGTGGAGAGTATCCATCTCCACGGCTCAAGTTTACTGCCCATTTGCACACACCAATACGTTTAAGCCCCAAGTTCATTCTAAGATCATCGTGTTCTGCCATTAAACTACCACTGCATTTGGAGCAGCGGACCGGGATTGAACCAGTATCCAACAATTACCGACTTTGAGCGTTTGACTTGGTGTTCGGCAGTGAATGCGTCAGCTTGAAGTGATAATCTAAAATTCGTCTTGTGGTCGGTTTGCCTCTACCTTTGGGCTATCCCGCCGTTTTTGGCGGTCGCAGGACTCGAACCTGCACTTTTACCATTCCAGCTTTGAGCTTCAGCTTCATTTCTTGAGCTTGCACTTCCCAAACAGTCTACCAAGCTATGCGAGCCGAAGACAACTCGCGTTTTGGCTTAGCCAAGCAGATACTCAAAGAAACGCTCCCCGATTTTTTGTTCAGTTGCCTCGGCAGCATTGGCTTCTTCTCGAGCAAATTTGACCGCCGCTTGGAGTTTTTCGACCCGCTCGAGTAATTCATTGACCCGTTTGGCTGGCATTGCACCCGAAAACTTCAGGGTGCGCCAAAAACCGACAGTCACATCCTCGTAATAGACTTCGACTTGGGCGGGGTGCTTGTCGGTGGCTTCGGCTTTGACGTGGTTGCGTGGAATTTTCTTGGTTCGCAGGGTTTGCACGGGTTCGGTTGCCCAGCAGTCGGCAGAAGCATCAAAAACCCAGCTTTCTGAGGCTTCTAGGACAGGTAATTTTTTAACAAAGGTGTGAATATCGGTTAGTTGCTTCTCGAGAAATAGCAAATAGGTGATTGGCACATCGGACAGGATGGTGCGTCCTTCAACCACCACACTTGCCTTAGCCACACAGTTTGCCCAGTCTTTACTGGCGGTCACATCGAATAAGCGGGTCAGGATTCCAGCCGT
>JANNEE010000517.1:0-4064 GCA_031388325.1 Deinococcales bacterium | reverse complement strand
ACGGCTGGATGTGCCACTAAGAAAATCTACGCTCGAGACTGCTCCTGCCATACTCAGCACACTCTGAAGGCGTTGCAGACCCGTTTGCGTTTGGCTTAGCTCGAGCCGATGCCCTGAACCAGCGGCGTTTTGCGTTGCGTTTAGCCCAGCTTGCCAAAAAATTTGTAAACCTGAGATGCTGGCAGATTGACCTGAAATACTGGCTTGGGTCAATAAAGGAAAGCGCAAAGTCGCGGTTTGGGCTGCGCTACTATTGGCTAATTCGCCTTGGTCGCACAGCACCAGTACATTGGGTTTAAGCCATATCACTTGCCGCTCGAGTTTAAGGTTTTGATTGCTGTACAACGTGCCTTGGTTAGCCTGCAAGTATAGTAATTCTGGTGTATTTTGCAACGCCAAAAGCGTCGCGCTCGAGTCTGGACGCTCGGAAGGTGTAAACGTTCCCATTTGCAAACTAGCGTGCATATTCATGCCTTGTTCGATACCACTGGGTAAATTCATGTTCAGGTCATGCACTAGCCATTGGTTCTTAAAGAGCAGTACCGATAAACCATCCTGATGTGCGTGAGATTGGGTGTACGCCCCTGCCATGAACCCAAGCCAAGTGGCATCGGTGTTCCAACTCGAACGAGCAAAAACATGACCTGTACCTGATGCGTGATAAACCGTGTTCAGATTGATTGGGGTGGTACTGCTGGTGTTTTCGTACAAAAAATCCCAAATGTAATTGAAACTGTAGCGCATTCGCCCTGTCACAAAATCGTTTGTACCTACTCGAGTCGTCATACTTAGTAATTCGGCACGTACTCGAGCCGCTAAAGCAGTATTTGGGTACAAGGCACTTAATGCTAGCAACAATTCACGGTGATAATCAAAAAACTGGGCTGTTTCGTCCCTAGCATGGTCGCCAATTGGAGCAAGTCTGTCCTTACTTGGGGCGATTGCATGAAGCGTGTACGCCATCGTCTCAAACGCATGAGGCGTTAAATCGGCAAGGCGTTCACCAGTCGAGCGTTCCCAGAAATAATACAAACGAAATAAATTCTTCATTGCTGTGCCGTACCCTGTGCCTTCTCTCGAGCCGCCGCCTTTAAGTTGGTCAGCGAAGATTGGCACAAGTTCGTTTTGTATTTTGCTGGTGCGAAAAAAGGCACGGTACGCCATGATTTCGGGGTCTTCGTCGCCGGCTGCGAGTGCCAGTAGCATCGTGGCTTGCAAAAATGAATAGTAATAATTGTTCACAGGGTCATTGACACTCCAGCCAGACCACGGATGCGCCCCAAGCGTACCTTTCCAAGCGTTGCTACTTGCCCCCCAATTGGCTTGGGTATGATTCCAAACATTCCAGACGGCTTGTTTAGCGTAATTGCGCCAATTTAGGCGCTGTACGAGGCTGAGTGTATCAAAACAAAAATCATAAGTCAGCATTAAATTACCAACAATTTCACCAATCTCGAGGTAACTGTCTCCAGCCACACTGGCGCGTTGCCCTGCACTGGTGCGTGTGGCTTCACTGGTCAGCCATATTTCGCCTCGAGTCACGGCATCGGTGCAGTACCGTGCTTCGCCAGTTAATTGTCCAAATAAAGCTGACCACCAAACCTCATAGCCGTAAATATTCGCACCACTCACGGCTCTGTCTACCATTTCCTTAAATCGTGTCGTCGCTGCATCTGGGGCGACTAATTTTTGTTGTAAACGGTTTTTCTCGAGCGAATTCAGGAGAACTTTTGGATGCAAACCCGAGCTAAGGCTTGGAGCTTGTACAGGTGGCGGATTTGGCGGTTGACACGCCATTAGAAAAAATATGATTAAGAATATACGCTGCACGTTCACCTCGAAAAATAGGGTCTAAGACTTTTATTGTATGCCTCCCAAGTAGTTATGCTGCGATATTTTGCACACCGTTTGCTCGAGAACCTTAAGTAATTATCTACCCAATGTGGTCACACTTTGGTTATTGTATGGGTTAATTTATACCGAGGCTGGGTATAGCATTTTTTCTCATTTCTCTGCTCTTAGGTGTTATGCTATTTACATATGAATACTACTCAAGTCCGAGTTCTCGAGTTACACGAAATACTTAACCGTGCCAATATCGCCTATTACGAACAAGATAATCCAGACTTGTCCGACGCTGAGTACGATATTTTAATGCGTGAATTGCGGAGTCTCGAGACTGCCAATCCTGATTTAATTTCGCCAGACAGCCCAACCCAACATGTCGGAAGCGCCACCAAAGACCGTGCGCTGTTTGAACCGATTAAGCACCCAACGCCAATGCAAAGTTTAGACAATGCTTTTGGGCTGTCAGATTTAGAAAATTTTGAGGAGCGCCTCAACAATGTCATGGGTGTGAAAGGAATCTCGAGACAGTACACCTGCGAACTCAAAATTGATGGATTAGGAATTAACCTTTTGTACAAGGCTGGCAAACTGCAATGGGCTGCCACCCGAGGCGATGGCGAAACTGGCGAGGACATGACCAAGAATATCCTGACCATTCCAAGCATCCCACAAACCCTGTCCGAACCAGTTGACCTTGAGGTGCGCGGCGAAGTGTTCTTGTCCCGTGCCGAATTTGCTCGTATCAACGCCGAACTCGAGGCAAAAGGGGCTGCGCCGTTTAAGAATCCGCGCAATGCCGCTTCGGGCAGTTTGCGCCAAAAGGACACTGCCACCACAGCTTCGCGTAACTTAAAAGTCTATTTTTATGCTTGCGGCGATTTACGCCATTTGGGAGTGACCACCCAAAGTGGTCTACTCGAGAAATTCAAAGCGCTCGGCTTGCCAATTTCACCAGATTACGCAGTGGTGGATGGCGTGACTGGAATCGAAGCCTACCATGCCAAAATGACGGCAGCCCGAGCAACCCTCGAGTTTGATGCTGATGGCAGTGTGGCTAAAATTGAGGAACTGCGCCTCCAAGAAGAACTTGGCGCAACAGGGCGAGCGCCACGTTGGGCAATTGCCTATAAATTCCCAGCCGAAGAAGTCCTGACCAAACTGCTCAGTATTACGGTGCAAGTCGGGCGGACGGGTAAAATTACTCCCGTTGCTGAACTCGAACCTGTTTCACTCGAGGGCAGCACGGTTTCTCGGGCGACACTGCACAACCAAGATTTTATTGATGGATTGGGCTTACATATTGGTGATACAGTCGTGATTCGTAAAGCTGGTGGCGTGATTCCCGAGGTTGTGCGAGCGGTTGTTGAAGCTCGAGGCTCGAGTGCCGTGCCGTGGGTCTTCCCAACCCATTGCCCTGTTTGCGGTACGGAACTGGTACGAGAAGGCGCACACCATTTTTGTCCTAACGAAGCCTGCCCTGCCAAGGTTTTTGAAGGCATTCGGCACTTTGCCAGCCGTGACGTGATGGATATTCAAGGCTTGGGCGATGAGCGTGTCCAGCAACTGCTCGATGCTGGTCTGGTGCGTGACATTGCCGATTTGTACAGCCTCGAGTTAAAAGCAGTTTCGGCGTTAGAGCGCATGGGCGATAAAAGCGCAGTTAAACTCTTGGAGCAAATAGAAGCCAGTAAAAAACAGAGTTTAGCTCGGGTGATTTATGGTCTTGGAATACCCTTAATCGGTGATAAAGTCAGCACGATTCTCGAGCGTAGTTTCCCGAATATGGCGGCGATTCTGGCTGTCACCGAGGCGCAACTGAGGGGAATATCTGGTTTGGGTGGCACGATTATAGAGAATTTACTCAATGGTTTAGCCTCTCCACGCATCAAAGACCTGATTACACGACTGGGGGCGGCGGGTGTAAACATGAGCAGCAACGTCAAACCAATTGGCACGGCACTGGCAGGAATCTCATTTGTGATTACTGGCACACTGACTAAATCCCGAGATGAAATCCAAACCCGACTCGAGCAAGCAGGGGCAAGGGTGACGGGCAGCGTTACCAAAAAAACATCGTATTTACTGGCAGGGGAGAGCGCTGGTTCTAAACTCGAGAAAGCGGCAGAACTTGGCATAAAGGTCTTGTCAGAAGCCGAACTCGAAGCGTTGCTGCTCGAGAAGGGCGTGGCATGAGCGCTCCGGATTACTGGGATGAT
>JANNEE010000466.1:0-2664 GCA_031388325.1 Deinococcales bacterium | reverse complement strand
CATCCGAACCCGTGCCAATTCGTTTTAAGAGTTCTCGAGCCGCCGCGTTGACATCGGCTTGGGTAACTGGTGAATCTATACTGCCGACATGAACCATTCGCCCAGCTTTAAGCCCGTGCAAATAAACCCCACTGCCAATGCTTTGTGCATCGTACAAATCCAGAATAAAATTTCTATACGCCGATTCCCGAGCCACCGCATTCTCGAGTGTTTCCCATTCGGCAGCTTGCCAAGCCTGACGTTCGTACTTTCCAAGGTTCTGCACCACAAACGGCGTAACTTCGGTATTAGAAAGTAAGCGTTTCCGAGCCGTATGAATCGCGTACCGTCCAAGGTCACAAGTAATCCAACGCCGCCCAAGTTTTTCGGCTGTGGCAGCCGTTGTACCAGACCCACAAAAGCAATCCAGAACCAAATCCCCAGCATTAGAACTGGCTTTGATGATGCGCTCGAGAAGTGCTTCGGGCTTCTGGGTAGGATAATTGACGGATTCAACTGCGGAGTTGTTAAGTTTATCTAGTCTCCAAACATCGTCTACAACTTTACCTCGAGCCAAAGAATCTTCTAAATAAATTCTAACCTGTCTTTTACCACCATCTCGAGTGTCTAGCGTAAATTCTCGTCCTGTTTCATCAGTATGCACTTGTTGCTTTCTACTTTTTAGATATTCTTCTCGAGACTGGTAAGGTTCAAAAAATGAGTTAAAACTTGGAGATAATCCTTTTGAGTAATACAAAATCGTGTCATGCCTACGTTCAAACTGGGCATTTAACTTTTTATTCCATCCAGAATAATTCCACGCAATCGAATTTCTGAAATTATCTGTACCAAATACCTCATCAAGAATTAAACGCAAATATGAGTCAACTCGCCAATCAACATGAACATAAATCGCACCATCTTCAGTAAGTAAATCTCGTAAACAAAGCGCCATATCATAAAACCAGTGACAAAAACTATCCAAACCCTTGCCCCATGTGTCTCTGTAGGCTTTCTCCTCGAGCATACTTGGCTGCTTGGTAAAACTGCTGCTTTGGTCGCCTTCGGTGTCTGGGTCGTCTGGAATCTGGGCGGTAAAAGAAAAATTTGCACCTGTGGCAAAAGGTGGGTCTATGTAAATCAGGTTTATTTGACCCGCGAACTCCTCGAGTAAACTGGGCAGCACATATTTTTTATCGCCCAAATCAGGCGATTGCGCCACTCGGAACTGCCACTGCTCGAGAATAAATTGGTTTGACGTTGTTGTGCCGATTCATTGACCGTTTCGATGGTCTGAAATGGGAGTGCTAAACGCACTGGTTGAACCCGTTTGCCGTCTTTGTACTTGCCGTCCCAGATTAGCTCGACCATGGGGTTAGTTTAACACCTCCCCTCCGTCAGCTTCGCTGCCACCTCCCCAAATGCTTAGGCATTTGGGTGAGGCTTTTCAAGGCTTTAGCTTTTTGCATTTGCCTTGAAAAGCCTCACCCAACGGAACGTTGGGGAGGTGGCGAGCGAAGCGCGTCGGAGGGGTCTGCACAGCGTCTCTTCGTTTCCGTGCCGCAGACCCCTCCGACTCTCGCAAGCTCGAGCCACCTCCCCAACTGTCTTCTTGCTCACAAGACAGCACCTTGCGGGCTGTTCGCGCTAACGACAAGGAGGGCTTTTTCGCGTTGCACACGTTTTTTTCGATAGAGGGACAAATCCTTTAGTATGGTTACACCCTTTCGGGTATTGCCATTTTTGGTATTTCAAGTTCTGGAAAACTGCCACCGCGCCCAAAGAAAACATGCCATGCCAAAGATTTCATCGGCTCGAGTTTAAGGGCAGCAAAGCCAAGTTCGAGCAGTTGTGGTTGGGTCACATGGGTTAGTACCCTTCGCATCCATAAACGCGATGTAAAACGGCTGCGCCATACGCCACCATTGTAGGCACTGAGGGCGTTGGGATTACCGCCTAGGTGTTGCTCGAGAACCGATGCCGCAAAATGCGCCAGTCGCATGGCGGGGTCTAATCCACCCGCCGTTAAAGGTGAGACAGCCCCAGCCGCATCACCAAGTAATAAGCCTCGGGAGTTGATGATGTTTTTCAGCACCCCACCAACAGGAATTCGTCCGCCGCGCCGCTCGAGTAACTTGGCTTTGGAAAAATCAAATTGACTTGCCACACTTTTACGAAATGTTTCTAAGGCGCTGGCTGGGTCAAAAGCATGATTGTAGCCACCCGTCCCCAAATGCACATGCTGACCGTCATGCACAACCCAAGCAATATAGCCCGGAGCAAGTTTAGGCTCGAGATAAACATCAAAACACGGTTCGCCATTTAGCGGAATGCCTTCTAGCACATCTTCGACCCCAACAATAAATTCTTTGTTTGACTCGAGTTTTAGGTCTTGGGCAACCTTGGAAACCGCGCCATCCGCCCCAACCAAAAACCGCGCCTGTACACTGATGGCTTGGTTATTCTGCTCGAGATGTAGCACACTGCCAAAACTGGATTTACTCGAGCCTAAAAAGTGCGTCCCACCCGTAAAAACCGCCCCAAGGTTGCGGCTTTCCTCGAGCAAATGCTGGTACAGTGCGCCCATTCGCCCAACCCTGAATTCATCATGCGGACTGGACAGGGCTAAACACTGGCGGGCTGGTGAGTGAAGGCGCACATGACGCACTGCTTCGCCTAGACAAG
>JANNEE010000440.1:0-2394 GCA_031388325.1 Deinococcales bacterium | reverse complement strand
TGTTCTCGAGTTTGCAGCCGTGCCGCAATTAAATCCTTGCTACCACGCAAATAGACCCAATTCAGATTTGCCTCTCGAGCCAATTGCACACGGTACTGTTCTTTTAATGCCGAACATGCCAGCACACACGGAGAATGCGTCTCGAGTAAATTGGCTAAAGTCCCCAGCCAAGCAGCACGGTCAGCATCGGTTAAGGGAATACCAGCCGCCATTTTTTCTTTGTTCGCGGTATCGTGAAAATCATCGGCATCAAAAAACGGATACTCGAGCCGAGTCGCTAATTTTTGCCCAAATGTGGTTTTACCGCAACCCGAGACTCCCATAATGATAATTGAGGTTTGCATTTGAGGAATTCTACAAATTTTGTAAGGCTAAATTTCTTCCCAGAGCTTTGCATTGGCAAGCGCTTAGTTTGGCTTACCAAAATACTCGGGTAACTGATCGGTGGTGATTAAGACTTCTCTGGATTTACTTCCCTTATAGCCACCAACAATACCCATAGACTCGAGCGCGTCTATTAGTTTACCGCCCCTTGAATGCCCAACACTTAAACGGCGTTGCAGTCTCGAGACAGCCGCGTAGCCTTCTTCGACCACCACTTCGGCAGCTTTTTTAATTAAGGGGTCGCCAAAGTCAATCATGCTCGAGTCAACTTTGCCAGAACTGGCAGCTTCGACCACACCATCAAAGTCCGAGCCGTAGGTTTCACCAAAATCGTCTTCGTAGTGTTGTTTTCGTAAAAACTCGGTAATTCTGGCTAGTTCAGCTTCGGAAATATACGGTCCTTGGAGGCGCGTGGCTTTGCTTAGTCCGGGGCGGTAAAAAAGCATGTCGCCGTTACCTGTCAGGCGTTCTGCGCCGGTGCTGTCCAAGATGGTACGGCTGTCAATGCCACTCGAGACTGCAAAGGCAATTCGGGCTGGGACATTGACTTTGATTAAACCAGTCAGCACATCGGCACTTGGGCGTTGTGTGGCTAATACTAGGTGCATTCCCGTGGCTCGAGCCATTTGTGCTAGACGCATAATGCTGCTTTCGACTTCTTTGGGCGAGGTAATCATCAAGTCGGCAAGCTCGTCAATGATAATCACTAGAAATGGTAATTCAGGGTCGCCGACGGCTCGGGCTTTTTCGTTGTACTGTTCTAAATTCTTGGCTTGAACCTCAGACATCATTTTGTAACGCCGTTCCATGTGGGCAACACACCCAAGCAGTACCCCTGCGGCATCAGATGGATTAGTGACGACAGGGCGTACCAAGTGCGGAATCCCGTCATAAGGGGTCAGTTCAACCATTTTTGGGTCTATCATCACAAAACGCATTTGGGTCGGTAAATACCGAAACAGCAAGCTCATAATCAGGGTATTGACACAGACCGATTTACCAGAGCCTGTGCTGCCCGCAATCAGCAAGTGCGGCATTCGCACAAGGTCATCCACGACCATTTCACCGTCTATACTTTTACCGAGCATCAGCGGCAGTTTTTGTTTACCACTCTGAAAACTTTTACTTTCGATACCTTGCCTAAAGGTAATTGGTTCGCGCTCGATATTTGGCACTTCGATACCAACCACGCTTTTGCCAGGAACAGGGGCTTCTAAACGAATTCCACCCACAGATAGCACCCTTGCAATATCGTTTTGCAGACTGGCAATTCGAGCAATTTTTTCGCCAGGCGCGGGTTCAACTTCAAAGCGCGTGACGGTTGGTCCCCGAGCGAAGGTCAAAACTTTGGCATTGACCCCAAAGTTCTTGAAGCACTCATCGAGAATCGCACCGCGTTCCCTTGCCGCACGGTCAAAAGCCACCATGTCAATCCCCGAGACCTGCATTGGGTCAAGAAAAGCCGTGCTAGGAACTTGAATGGGAATAGCACCAACGGCTTTACTTGGGTCAAAACGCAGTCGTTCGCCGACACCACTATCCGCAATTCCGGGGGCGATACCGTTGTTGTCCTGAAAATTACGTTCGGTGTTTTGCTGTAAAGCACTGGCTTTTTTAATTCGAGCATCTTCCATTTTTTTGGCAGCACGTTCGGCGGGCGATACCCATGTGCTTTCTTGCCACGGGGCAGCATCGTCTTCGTCCTCGAGTCCAATGTCAACCGTCTCTAAGCCACGAATGACTCGGTGAGCATCCTCACCAGACACAAACTGCCCATTGGGGTACTCGAGTTCAAAAGTGGCGTTGTAGACCACTTCGGCTTGGCTTTTTTTATCGAGTTCATCCCAGACTATTTGGGCTTGTTCAACCGCCACAGCCTGAGCTTGCTCCAATGCAATTGCTTGTGCAGCCAAATTGCGTTCTAAAGTATCCAAATCGCTTGTCCAGTGGGGTAATTCTGGCAGCACATCGGCTAAACCATTTTGCAAACTGGACTCGAGATTCTTGATA
>JANNEE010000430.1:0-3363 GCA_031388325.1 Deinococcales bacterium | reverse complement strand
CTCAACCGAGGGCGCTTAGATGTGACCGCGCACCCGTTCGCCACAAACTTTGGTAAGGATGATGTGCGGATTACCACGCGGTTTGACCCGCATTATTTTCCAATGGCATTGTACGGCACACTGCACGAATCAGGTCATGCGATGTACGAACAGAATACAGGCGATGAATTGCGCCGCACCCCATTGGCACGCGGCGCGTGGAGTACCGCCCATGAAAGCCAATCGCGGATGTGGGAGAACTTGGTTGGGCGCTCGAGTGGTTTCTGGCAGCATTGGTTTGCAATAGCCCAAAAACACTTCCCAGAAGCCCTGCATGATGTAGACGCAAGCACCATGTACAAATTGGTCAATCGGGTTAAACCCAGTTTTATTCGGGTTGAAGCTGACGAATTAACCTATAACCTGCATATCATGTTGCGTTTTGAACTCGAGTTAGCCGTTTTTGAAGAAAAAATTAAAATTTCCGAGTTGCCCGAAGCATGGAATGCCAAAATGCAGGAGTACCTTGGGGTCACACCTCCCGATTACTCGAGTGGGATTATGCAGGATATTCACTGGTCGGCTGGAATGTTTGCTTATTTTCCAACCTACAGCCTTGGGAACATTTTAAGTGTGCAACTGTTTGAAAAAGCAGGTTCACAAATGGGCGACTTGAACGCCATGTTTGCTCGAGGTGAGTACAAACCGCTTCTGCATTGGCTGACCCATGCGGTGCTGCGCCACGGCAAAACGTACTTGCCACCAGAATTGATTATGCGTTCGACTGGCTCGAGTTTAAGCGCTAAACCGTACCTTGGTTATCTCGAGCATAAATTTAGTGGGCTTTACGAACTGGAATAAAGAACTGTCCGAATTGAATCAAGGCAAGACCGCCGTGACTCGAGTGCCATTTCCTGTTCGGCTCGAGTATTCAAATTGTCCACCTCTGGCTTCAACCCGTTCACGCATTTGCGATAAACCGAGTCCGCCAGCCGTGGTGACTTTTCCGGTCAAGGCATTGGGGTCAAAGCCAATGCCATCGTCTTGAACAGTTAAAATGGTGCTGCTTGGGTGGGTTTGCAAAGTCACAGTCACAACTTTGGCGCGGCTGTGCTTGGCGATATTATTTAATGCCTCCTGCAAAATTCTAAACATCACGGCTTCGTTGGTTGGGCTTAGACGGGGTTCGCCATGCAGTTCAAGGGTGGTTTTGATGTTGTTCTGCTCACCAAAATCCTTGGTGTATTGGCGGACAGTTTCTAAGAAACCAAGTCGTTCTAGGTCAAGTGGTCGCAGGGCAAAAATGCTGCGCCGAACTTCTTTAATTTGTTCACGCAAGGTGGTTTTTGCCAGTTCAATTTCGGATAACACCCGTTTGGGGTCTTTCTCGAGTAAACGCCCAGCCAAGTCGAGTTTCATCGCCGTAAATGCCAAACTTTGGGCGATTCCATCATGGATTTCACGGGCAATGCGGCTACGCTCATCAAAAATAGCGATTTCTTCGCTGTATAAGTATGCTTTGGCATTACGAACCGCCAATGTGACCTGGCTGGCAAGTAAATTGAGTAAAGGCAATTCGCGGGTGTCAAAGGCATTTTCTTGACTGTGACCAAGAATAATCACCCCGACCAATTCAGATTCGGTCAGCATCGGCAGGGCAATGGCGGCTCTAGCGCCACCCAACACAGGGTCATCGGGTTGATTGAGTAAAATCACGCCCTGCTTGGTCTCGAGTAGTGGTGTGGCTTCAAGGTCTGGAACAGAAAGCGGTAAACGCTGCAAAGCACTTTCTAAGGCAAGATTGCCAGTTGCCCAGCCGTGTTCGTTGCCAGAACGCACCACTCGCCCTTGAACATCGCGCCCCCAAGCCAAGGTTAAACGCCCGTCCTCGTCGGATAAGTAGACCGCACTGGCTTCGGCGCGAACACGTTCACGGATTCGCGCCAGCACATTCTCGAGTAAACGCTCCAAGTTAATTTCGGCGCGGATGCTTCTATCCACTTCAAAAAGGGTTAGTAAATCTCTGGTGCGGATATTGGCAGCATCCACCGCCACTGCCACTTCACCGACCAGAATCTCGAGTAATTCACGGCTTTCAGCTCGAGGCATTCCCACAAAGTATAAATGTAGTGCGCCTAAGAAACGATCCCCGAAACGTAACGGGCTAGATAAACGGCTTTTGGCATTTTGAATACTCGAGGGGCGGTCTAAAACAGTTGTGGCAACCCGCAACGGCTCGAGGTCGGTCACTTCAAGGGGCAATTCTAATAAGTTAAAGACCCGCACCACACCACTCTCGAGAATAATTGCACCTGCGGTTGCCCCGACTGCTTCGGCAACACTGGCAATGGCTGTTTCTAGCACACTCTCTAAGTCCGAAGCCTCGGAGACATTACGGGTAACCCGTTGTACTGCCGCCAAACGCGCATGAGATTCGGAGAGTTCGGTGTATAAATTTCGCAGTTCGGTTTCGGCGCGTTCACGTTCACGCACCTCGGCAGCAATCCACGTTAAAACAAAAAATGTGACCAGCGGACCGACAATCCCGTAAAAAAGCAGTTCTGCCCAAAACGCTGTGCGTCCCGGTTCGAGTTGCACCACCAATAATTGATACAGCACCACCACCAGCACAATGAGCGGCGGCAAAACCGCTTGGGCGGTACGAACCCGACGGTACGATGCGCCAGGTACTTGAGAAGCCCTGAATCCAATTCGTTCAAACCAAGTTAAAGGCTGGTTCATAGGTCTGCTTCGATTCTTGGATATGGCACTGTGCCGGGTGTATCCAAGCCCCTATTCTTGCGCGAAGCCCATAAACCCTGACTGAGTAAACCCCGAATAAACGCCACATCATGATTGTTTAAGTCCGAACGGTTAAAAATACTCCTAAAACGCCGTAACGCATGGTCTTTACGGTCATCGTTGGTGTAGCCCACGTCAAGCATAAACTCGAGCAGGTGGGCGTACATCCCTTCCAAACTGTGGCGAGGTGCAAGTTGTTCTCTGTTGTGCAGGGTTTCGACTACTGGGGTTTGACGTGCCAGCAGCAACTCATAAACAATCACTTGTACGGCTTGGGCGAGGTTTAAGACAGGGTATTCGCCTTCGGTGGGAATTGAAATCAGGGCATGGCATAAATCGAGTTCATCATTAAAAAGCCCATGTTCTTCACGTCCAAAAACTACGGCACTCGAGATTGGGCTTATAAACCTTGGCGCAACTTCCCTTGGGGTGACAATCTGGGTGTAATCCTTGCGCTCCCGTGCGGTTGTGCCAACCACAAACTCGAGTTCGCCGACCGCTTCTAGTAGTGTCTCAAAAATTCTGGCTTGTTCAATCACTTCAAAAGCATGAACTGCCATTTTCTGAGCATCCACAAGCTGG
>JANNEE010000415.1:0-1672 GCA_031388325.1 Deinococcales bacterium | reverse complement strand
TTTACTTTCGCCCTTCGCCTCCTCCCTGTATACTCGAGCCATGACCCAACGAACATTTGTTGATTCGCCAATGGAACGCGCCCTTGTCCTCGAGATTGTCCGAGTGACAGAACAAGCTGCCCTTCGTGCCAGTCATTTTGTTGGTAAATGCGATAAAATTGCCGTGGATGGGGCTGGAACAGAAGCCATGCGGCAGATTTTAGGCGAAACCCATATTCGTGGCACAGTCGTGATTGGCGAAGGCGAAATGGATGAAGCCCCAATGCTCTACATTGGCGAACAAGTCGGTTTGCAAACCCCAGACTCCTTTGAAGTAGACATTGCGGTTGATCCCGTCGAAGGGACAACCGTAGCGGCACGGGGACTGCCAAACAGTGTAGCCGTGATTGCACTTTCTGAAAAAAACGGTTTACTTGGCGCTCCGGACATGTACATGGAAAAACTGGTGGTTGGACCGCCAGCCGCAGGACGGGTCAATTTGGCTTGGCATCTCGAGGCAAACCTAAACGCGATTGCGGTCAGCTTGGAACGCAGTATCTCGGATTTAACGATTGTGGTGCTTGACCGTCCGCGACACGAAGACCTGATTTCGCGCATCCGAGCGGCGGGCGCTCGAGTCAAACTGATTGGCGACGGCGATGTGATTGCTGCCCTAGCCGTTGCCATGCGCGGCACTGGGGTTCATGCCCTGATGGGTTCTGGCGGTGCGCCCGAAGGGGTACTGACGGCGGCTGCCATGAAATGCCTAGGCGGAGAAATCCAAGGAAAATTCTTACCCGCCGATACAGCCGAGTTTGAACGTTGCCAACGTATGGGCGTAGACCCCAATAAAATTTATAACACCCATGAGCTTGCACCCGGTAAAGAAATTGTTTTTGCGGCGACAGGCATCACCGATGGTGAGCTTTTGCAAGGTGTACGACGTTTTGCGGGTGGGGCAAGAACCCAAACCATCGCCATGGGTTATGCCACCCGTGTGGTGCGCTTTATGGACACGGTGCATCTGGAAGGCGAAGGGGCGCGGGTCAACATTCGGGTGTAGAATTTCTTGCGGCTCGAGACAGCACAAAAGACGTGGATGCACTTTCTTAATCCGTGGGCAAGAACAAAAAGCCCGTTATGCGTTAGAGGATGTGTGGGAAGATGTCTGACCTTGAAATTTTGGCACACGCAGCCGCAAGGCGCGACAGTTTACAACTCAGGGCTTTAACCCTCGAGTTTTTACAAAACCACAAAATACTTGTGCATATTATGATGCCAAACATCGAAGATAAAAAGCTTTTAGCCATCGCCGCAGGGTTACTCGAGTTATTCGCTACTCGCACCAAGCAAGAAGCACCTGCTTGGGTGGATACGATTGGCAGTACCGAACCGTTTTTCTTGGTGGCAGCAGCCGAAAGAATGCCACGATTACGAGAATTGTGTTTGACCCAATCGCCACCAGAATTACAAAAACGCGGTTTGTATGCACCGCCGAATTTTCTCGAGTTTGCGTGAGGCTGAAATAGCATAAATAAGTTTGAATGGTATAAGATTCACGAAGGAGAAATGGTGATGGCAATTAAAGCCGCAAGAACTACAAAAAAAAAATCCCCCCAGCTTGTGCAAACGCCAGAACTAAAAAATTTGGTGACTTCTAAAGATACCAGAACGACTGATGTTCATAATTGGT
>JANNEE010000409.1:0-2574 GCA_031388325.1 Deinococcales bacterium | reverse complement strand
TTTTACTGGCTGGCTTACAAACCATCCCGCCCGAATACTACGAAGCCGCCAGTATAGATGGGGCAACATGGTGGGATAAAGTACGGCACATCACTTTCCCACTTCTGAGCGCCACGACATTTTTTCTAGCCATCACTGGCTTAATTGGGGCTTTTCAGGTCTTTACCCAAATACTGGTTCTAACCCCAGATGGTGGGCAACTAAAAGACACCACTACGATTGTTAAATACCTATACGACAAAGGTTTCCGCGACAGCAATTACAGCTATGCCAGTGCCATGGCATTTGCTCTTTTTGTGCTGGTTTTTGTGATGACAATGGTTCAAAATAGAATTCTCAGTAAGCGTGTGACCTATGATATTTAACTCAATAAATGCGCCACATCCACAGCCCGTAACTCGGGGGCTTTTTGTTCTGGCAACACATCCATTGCCACCAACCCCGCGCCCAGTTCTGTGCCAGCCAAGTATTTGAGTTTATCTTTGGTGCGGTATGGCGGGTAAAACTCGAGGTGAAGATGGGCTTCTGGGTGGGCTTGCCCGTCGGTTGGGGCTTGGTGCATGACCATCAGGTAAGGAAAAATCGGGCGATTGTCAAACATATGGTCAAACTTTAAGAGCAGTGTTTTTAAGACCAGCGCTAAGTCTTTACGTTCAGCAATTGACAACTCGAGCAAACTGGCTTTGGGGGCAATTGGGGCTATCCAAGTTTCAAATGGATACCTCGAGAAAGCTGGAATAAAAGCAATCACCGTTTCGGTTTGCACCACGATTCGCTCGCCAGATTCGATTTCGGCTCTTATTATCCCCTCGAGTAAACCCTGTCCTGTTTTTGCAAAGTGGGCAGCCTGCATCTCGAGTTCACGCATCGGGACTGGTGGGATGTGGTCATAGGCATAGATTTGTCCATGTGGATGATGCAGTGTCACACCCATTTCGACACCACGGTTCTCGAATGGCATGATGTATTTTATTTGCTCGAGAAGCCCAAGTTCGCGGTAACGGTCAGTCCAAACCTCGAGCAAAAGCTCGATTTGAGATAGTGGCAAGCGCCCAAGGCTACTGCTCGCATCATTATCAAAAACCACGACTTCGCATTTGCCAACACCGGCTACAGTTGGTACAAGCCCAGCGTCTAGGGCTTCGGGCGGGCTGTGGGCATCCACCTCGAGACTGGGGAAACGATTATCGAAAACCGCGATTTCATAATCCCCAACGGGTAACTCTGTAGGGATTTCTGGGTTGGTCATCCGAGCCAAAGGGTTGTAATCGGGTGGCGGTAAAAATGGACGACTCTGGCGGTGGGCGGCAAAAGTAATCCATTCACCACGAAGCGGATGCCAACGCATATGCGGATTACCAACAATTGGTTCATTGCCCGGACTCGGGGCAACAATGCTGTCGGTAATAGGCGTACTCGAGTACAGATGAAGGGCGCGACCATCTGGTTTGGTTAGGGTTTTCTTATGCACTTTTCTATTGTAGCAGTAGTTTAACGTGGTTGTTTTAGCTTGGCGAGAAGTGCTGTGGTTGAACTGTCTTGGTCATTCGGTGTACTGATGTCCCCAAACAGTTGCGGGGCGATATTTTGGGCTAGGACTTTGCCGAGTTCCACCCCCCATTGGTCAAAGCTATTAACATCCCAAATAATGCCTTGGACAAAGACTTTATGCTCATAGAGTGCCACCAGTGCGCCAAGTGTAAACGGAGTCAGGCTCGAGGATAAAATTGTGTTGCTCGGTTTATTACCTGCAAAAACCTTGTGTGGTACTAGGTCTGGTTGCACCCCATCTCGAGTCACTTCCTCGAGTGTTTTACCAAATGCCAATGCTTGACTTTGGGCAAGCACATTGGCGAGCAGCAATTCATGGTGGTTAGACAGTGGATTTAGACTCTGTGAAAAAGCAATAAAATCACACGGTATCAGCTTAGAACCTTGATGAATCAGTTGATAAAAAGCATGTTGCCCATTCGTGCCGGGTTGCCCCCAGATAATTTGCCCAGTTTCATAATCGGTTCTCGAGCCGAGTAAAGTGGTGGTTTTGCCGTTACTTTCCATGTCGAGTTGCTGCAAATAAGCACTAAAATAGGTCAGGTAGTGGTCGTAGGGCAGTACCGCATGACTGGCTGCCCCAAAAAAGTTATTGTACCAAATACCCAAAAGCCCAAGAATAACGGGCATGTTCTGATCTAAAGGTGCAGTGCGAAAATGTGTGTCCATGCTTCTAAAGCCTTCGAGCATGGCGTGATAATGGGTTTGCCCAATGGCAATCATTAAACTTAAACCGACTGCCGAAGTCATGCTGTAGCGTCCACCCACCCAATCCCAAAAGCCAAACATATTGGCAATGTCTATGCCAAACTCTGCCACAGCTTTGGCATTGGTGCTGACGGCGACAAAGTGTCTCGAGATGGCATCCTTGTCTTTTAAGACCCCCAAACTCCAAGCCCTTGCTGAACCTGCATTGGTCATGGTTTCTTGGGTGGTAAAAGTTTTTGAGCAAATTATAAACAGGGTTTCTTTGGGGTCTAAATCGCGGGTATTTTCCACAAAATCGGTGCTGTCAACGTTCGA
>JANNEE010000257.1:0-15706 GCA_031388325.1 Deinococcales bacterium | reverse complement strand
ATTCACGGATGCCCTGTCCGAGTCCTTTGCCCAGTTCTGGGAGGCGTTTTGCACCAAAAAATACAAGCGCGAGCAACAGAATTACAATGATTTCGAGTGGTCCTAAGTTTGGCATGGTGGTTCTCCTTTTAGAATTGAGTTTCGAGTTGCTTTGTCAGCCGCTTGTCAAATCGTACTCGTCTTTTGTGAACTTCAGATGGAGTTTTGACCCTATTTGTTCCTAACTTAGCTTACGTGTCTCGAGCCACTTTCGGATGACCTGTAGTTTATCTGCTTTAGCTGTCTCGAGTTTTTTACTCCAATACTTGACTGCCCAGCCTTCTAAGGTTTTTTGGGTGGCTCGAGTGACCCCAAGTGCGCCTTCGGGAATATCGGTGGTAATAGTGCTACCAGCCGCAATAAATGCGCCTTGATGAATCGTAACTGGTGCAACCAAGGTCACATTTGTGCCAATAAATGCGCCGTCTTGAATTTCGGTGCGGAATTTATCAAGTCCGTCGTAATTCGCCGTAATTGCTCCTGCCGAGAAATTGACTTCGCGTCCGACACTGGCATCACCGATGTACGCCAAATGCCCAGCTTTTGCGCCTTCGAGTAAATGCGAGTTTTTAATTTCCACAAAATTACCAACATGAACCTCTGCCTCGAGAATTGTACCGCTACGAATTCTGGCAAACGGTCCAACGCCTGAGCCTGTGTGCAGCACCGCGCCCTCAAGTACCGAATGTGATTTGATTTGTACTGCACCCAATAGCTGCGTGTCAGTTAGCACACTGTACGCCCCAATGGTGCTGCCCGTGGCAATACTGGTTTGACCCTTTAGAATCACGCCTTGCTCGAGAATCACATCGTTAGAAATGACCACGGTATCATCTATATAAATGGTGCTTGGGTCACGCATGGTTACACCATTTTTCATGTGACGAACACGAATTCGGTCTTGTAGGGTTTTGTCAGCCGCCGCTAGTTGCACACGGTCATTGCTGCCCTCGAGTTCGGAACTGTCGGCAATTTGGGCTAGAACTGCTTTGTTGTTTTGGCGGTATAACTCGAGAATATCGGTTAGGTAATACTCTTTGGCGCTGTTGCTGTTGCCAATTTGGGCAGCCAAAGTAAAAGCACTTGAGTCAAAAATATACATCCCAGAGTTCCATTCGGTAATGGCTTTTTCGCGCTCCGTTGCGGCTTTTTGTTCAACAATCCGCAGCACCTCTCCCCTGTCGTCGCGTACAATTCGCCCATAACCTGTTGCGTCCTCGAGAATTCCCGTAATCACAGTCATACCAGCCTTGGCACTGCGATGGGCTTCAAGGGCAGATTGTAAGGTCTCGAGCCTCATCAGTGGCGTGTCGCCATACAACACAAAAACATCACCAGAATGCCCAGCAAGGGCATCTCTAGCGCATAAAAACGCATGGGCAGTGCCGAGTTGTTCGGTTTGCCGTGCAAAAACCACAGGTTCGGCGGCAAAATAGCTTTCGATGGCTTCTGCCCCATGTCCAGTAATCACCACAATTTGGCTTGGCTCGAGTTGCTTAGCCCGTTCAATCACATGCCCTAAAAGTGGTCTGCCAGCCGCCTGATGCAGCATTTTTGGCAAACTGCTTTTCATTCGTGTGCCTTGTCCAGCCGCTAAAATGACCACCGCGAGGCTCATGTTTTTGGTAACTCCACGGCAGCGCTCGAGACCAAGGGCTTGTCTGGGTTTGGGACATGTTCTTCCCAAGGTTGCTCAGGTTGATTTTTGATGCGTTGCAACATGATTAAGCTAATAATAATTAAGGGAATACTGAATAATTGTGTGGTGGTAAAGAAAAACATCCCAATATCGTCATTTTGATAGACTTTCCAACCGCCGCTATTAAGCCTAAAAGTCTCTTCGATTCCAGCCCGCATGATGCTGTACCAAAGAATCGTGTTCCAAAAAACCCAACCGGGGCGACGTGAACGCATCCAGTAGAAAATTGCTATCAGCAGTGCCACCCCGATAAAAACACCATAAATCTGGGTCAAATGGACAGGACCACGCAAGTATTCAACCCCAGCTTGGCAGAGTGGCGAAACCGAAACCTCACCAGAAGCGGGTTTGCATAAGCCCGGCATTCCAGCCCAGTTGCGTTCGGCTTTGAAAATCCCTAAAATATCTTCGCCCCAACCCGGAAATGTCCAACCAAACGGCAAAGTGGTAATCCGTCCGATGGTATCTGCGCCGTTAAAAAAGTTGCCTAAGCGCCCGCCAATAATGCCCAAAGCCAAACCGGGAGCATACAAATCTATGTATTGGTAAAAATTGATTTTGTAACGCCGAGCATAGTAAATCAACACCAAAATACCGAGAATCACACCCCCGTGAATGGATAATCCACCCTCGCGGATGTTGGCTACTTTTCCAAGCCAAGTAAAGGCTGTATCGGTAGAGGTATACGCAAAATTACTTGGGCTGGTCAGGACATACCCAATCCGAGCGCCAACCACGCCCCAAACGACCGACCAGAACACCATGTCAGACAGTAAATTACCATCTAAGCCACGCCGTTCAGCGACTTTGGTAGCAATCACTGCCCCAATCATCACGCCCATGGTGATTAAAACACCATACCAAGCGATGGAGAAGTTACTGAGAAACGGAATAAAAAAATTATCAGGGAGCTTAAAAAGTTCGGGATGCACCTGTTAATTATAAACTGCTTTGTGAGTCATTGTTCAGAGACAAAAAAGTCTCGAGATTTACTTTCTCGAGACCGAGTCTGGGTTATTGCCAAGCGATGGTGTTTAAGCCCTCAAAGTTGCTTAAGGTTATTTTCCCATAGCCACTTTCGATGACACCTTCCCGAGATAATTCACCAATTACTTTGGTGACGGTTTCACGCACACTACCAACGGCGGCGGCTAGTTCGTCGTGGGTGGCATAGACTTGTTGTTGTCCACTTTCGGTGATGCTGCCTAGGGCGGTGTCGGACATTTCGATTAGGGCGGCGGCAATTCTCGAGCGCAGGCGTTTGGTGGCAAGTCTTTGAATGGTTAAATACGTGCCGCTCAGGGCTTTGGCTAAACAGATGTTGAGATTAGCAGCTATTTCTGGGGTGATTAAGTTGACATGAAACATCTCGACAAGGCTTTCGGTGACACTTTCGGCAAAATGGTCTCGCTCGAGACCAGCCAAGGCTTCTTCGCCAAAAAATTGTCCGGGTTTAATGTAGCGCAAAGTCAGACTATTGCCCTCATCATCCATGGTGTGTAGGCGCACCAAACCACTTTTGACGCGGTAAATCATTTCGGCTCTTCCAGGATAAAGTACGATTGCACCTGAGCGGTATTGAATTGTATCCATGTTATTTCGTGGGCGTTCAAGAATTATAGCCATAAAGAACTCCTTTGTTTGTCTAAAGAAAGTGTTTTTCCTAAGACTGAGTGTATGAATATGCGTATGAATTTGCAAACAAGAATGTTTTCTTATTCACGAAAAAATTTACGCCAATCTCACAATCAACTTGTGAGTAACGACGTTTTTGAAAAAGTAATCTTTGCTACAAAATTTATCAATCCTTTAACAATTCGATTCGGTAAATAGAAACGCGTTCGGGTTGTACATCAAGGAAAAAATTAGTCTGGCAGATGTTTTTTTGCGAACTGTAAGAAAAGTATCTTTTCGAGAGTAAAATACAATTGAATTCGTCAATAACGACAAAAACTATTCAAAAGTCAGCTTTATTGCTCAAAATTTGTAATTCAAGCTACACTAAACGCGATTCTGCCCAAACCCGAAAATTCTCGAGCATTTTTAGACCCACTGCCTGAGATTTTTCTGGATGAAACTGAGTTGCATGAAGACAGCCACTCGAGACTACACTCACAAACGGTAAACCATAATCTGTTACTGCACCAACCGCTACTGCCTCGGCTGGCACGTAAAATGAATGCACAAAATAGGCAAAAGCATCCGCCTCCAGACCCAACAACAACGGACTATTGCCCACAGCCTGCAACTTATTCCACTGCATTTGCGGCACAGGCAAACCCTTAGGAAAACGCTTCAAATGACCTTCGAGTAAACCAAGCCCTGCAATTGCCGATTCTTCACTACCTTGATACAAAATTTGCATTCCCACACAAATTCCCAAAAAAGCCTTATTAGAAGCAATATGCGCCCGCAGCACCGCTTCAAAACCCGAAGCCGTAAACGCTTCCATGACCTGACGAAAGTGACCCTGCCCCGGCAACACCAAGGCATCGGCATCAAGCACATCTTGTGGGTTGCTCGAAACCAGCAAAGTATGACCATGACTATTAAAACCAGCCACCTCGAGTGCTTTAGCGGCACTGTGCAAATTGCCCGAGCCATAATCAATCAGCAGTGTTTTCATGAGGCAGAGTATATTGCAAATCACAGCCAGTATATTGAAGAACTTAAGCAGCTTGGGCATTGACCTCGAGTAAAAGCAACAATCGTAATGCAGGACTTGACTATCTCGAGCC
This sequence comes from Deinococcales bacterium, assembly GCA_031388325.1. Taxonomy (GTDB): domain Bacteria; phylum Deinococcota; class Deinococci; order Deinococcales; family JAAFIG01; genus JAAFIG01. The sequence goes on along the minus strand of JANNEE010000257.1, from coordinate 11,230 downwards.
TAAGCACAGGCGTTAAGCTCGAGAATTGGTTTTTAGGAGCATTCGGGGCAACGTAATGTTAGGGTTGGTTGGACAAGCTATCAATACTGCGCTTAGGCACAAGCCAAGTAAAAATCGGTTTTTTATGGTACTCATTTTAATAAATGTGTCCTCGAGTTTATAACCACAGCAGTGTTCTACACTCGGAAACGGCTGCACTCAACAATTGGCTACAAATCGCCTACTGTGTTCGAGGGAAACAGGACTCAAGCTCAAGTACCGACCTTCAAGTCCACGACATCTTGGCAATTCAAACAGTGGGAGGTCTGCACAGTCCCGACCGACTCGAGACCTCCCGCCTACTTATTTAACCCAATAAATCTTGGCTTGTGAACTGGCAAAACCACTACTTTTGCAAAACTGGTGTTTTCGCTACTTTACAATAATCTCGTACTGGAAGGCTTTTACGATCAACTCAGTGCGGTTCTTGGCTTGCAATTTTTTTCTGGCAGTCTCGAGCCGACCACGAACCCCATTTTCGGATAATCCTAAGATAATTCCCATTTTGCGGTCACTGTGTCCGACTGCAAGAAGTTTTAGTACCTCGAGTTCTTTGATTGTCAGGTCTGGGTTGGTTGGGTTTTTGATTTCTGGTTCTGGGGTTTCGATAAAATTTTTAATCGCTTCGGGATTCACAAAAATCTCGGGTTTATGGTCTTCTTGTAATCGAATCAAGGTATTTTGCCATGCCACAGGGTTCTCGAGCGCACAGACTTTGGTTATTCCAACCCCCAGCCAGTAGGTAGCCGCCGCACTGCCAAGAATATTGACGACCCAAGCAAAAATGCTGCCCTTCTCGAGCATGGTCGGTAACATCGCTGCTCCTGCCGCAGCGCATAATCCACCAATAATCGCACTGGGAATCGTGGCTTTCCAGCCAAAGCACATTCCAATGATGCTCGAGATACCACCAGCAATGCCCACAGCTTGGAAAGCAATTGGTAGTGAAACCCCGCCAAGCAGCATGGTGATGCCAACGCTCAGGCTTGAACCGAGGATAATGCCACTGATTGCCCCAAAGCTCGAGAGAGGTTGATGGCGCAATAACAAATAGCCACAATAAGTAATGACAGCCGCAGCCATGGGTCCGATTAAGCCTAAGTATGGGCTGAGGGTATCGGATTTACTGCATATGGCGACACTGGCGTATCCAATGGCGGTGATGACCGCAAGTTGTACCGAAAATGGTATGGTTACCCGAGTCAGCGCGGGTCGGCGCGTGCTTAAAAACATGGTTTTCCTCCGTAACCACAAGTATGCCAAAAAGATGACAATTGAAAGGTCACTGAATCAGGGTGTTTATAGCTTTATATAGTAACTTTAGTCTAGGCTACTCAAGTTTCCAGATACTATTCGGATCAAGACTGCGTTTTTTAGATTGGCTGCGTACACTATCTTTCCAGCCCAAGGCTTTTCTGGCTCGAGCCGTCAGTTGTTTCAAGGCACTGTCTGTTACCCCTGGGGTTTCATCTTTACTTTTTAAGCGTGGTGCAAAAAATTCGATGTAAATTTCTTCGAGTTGTACACTGCCACCTTTACCGAATAAGAATCGCAGAAAATCAAGTGTACCCAAAGATATTTCGCGTGGTACATCATCAAGTAAGAGATCGGTTTTTCGCAAAATTATGATTCGAGTTCCCATCCACGATAATGGGGCTGGAATCTCGAGCGAACAATACTGGGCAAGACTCCAGAGTTCAGTCCAATATCGACTTTCTTCTCTTGTTAATCGGTGCTGCATCGGAATTTTTAGTAGTAACTCGAGACAAGTGGCTTTGTTACCCAATTGCCGAGCAAGTTCAGCCGACAATAAATTTAAGAAATGCACATCCGCGCCTTGTAATTGCCTTGTTTGTTCCAATTGCTTGCCTGCTTTGGCGGACCGCCACTGCATTAAATCCAAGGCTGCTAACTCGAGCCGAGCAGGGCTTGGATTTAAGTTGTTTTTAGCCGCAAAACCTAATGCGGTTTTGAGGATTTCTTTGGCTTGAGTCTGATTACCAGATAAACGCAAAGTTCGTCCTAGATTGGTTAGCACCTCGAGTTTTACCACTGGGTATGGACTGCGTTCAAAAGCTCGGTTGTACAAAGAAACCGTTTCTTGCCACTCACCCCGAAGCCGACACGAGGCAGCTAGGGATTTTATAAAATCTGGGTGTTGCTTAGAAAAATTTGTGTGCCGTGTACGACGCTCTGCATTCTCGAGAAAAGTATGGGCTTTGGGGTCGCATTGCAAAAGGTAGGTTAAACCAATGTTGCTTTCAGCATAAGCGTGATTCAAAGGATCATTTATCAGTAACTGACTTGCTTCTTGATAGGTACTGATGGCTTGGTCATAGGCTTCTTGCAAGTAATAACAATTACCAAGAAGCAAAAGTTGAATCCCGAGCATCCGATCCGCCAGCCATTTGTGCATTTCTAAAAAAGCCTCTAGCCAATCTGGTTGATTTAAGGCAAAGCGCATGATTCCAAGTCTTGACCATGCTATCCCTAAATCTTGTCCAGTTAAATGCTGCATGGCTGGTATTAAAAGCTGGATTCCACTTTCGGTTCTTGCAGTTTTATGTAAGCAAATGGCAAGTTCAACTTCTAAAAATGCTTTTGTTTGTCCAGAATGATAAATGGCGCTGGTAACAATAAAGTCTTCGGCATTCTCAAATTGTCCCGAGCCGATTAAAGCACGAGCGTAAGTTTTTACAAAAGCTGGTTCATGCTGCAAAGATTCTTGAGGAATAGATTGCAGCATGATTTCTTGGAGGCTTTTCCAATCTTCAAAACGATGAACCAGATAACAAGCTCGAGCTATTAACTGACGCGCAACTTCGGTGTTTCCTGTCTGCATCAGTAAAGCCAGATTTGCAAAGATGTGTTTGAGCTTAAGTTTTGCCATTCACATGAGTTTACCATTGCAGTCAGACAAAAGTAGCCTTAGCAAACCATTCCACCTGGGCAATCACCAACCAATCTAAAGATGCTTGGTTGCGGCTTACTGACCTGCTCGAGTCGGTACAGGCTGATTCCAATAAAAATAGCTTGTCCAACAATCTTGGGATCTAAAAATTCAAGCCGCCCAGTTCATCGGACTTTTGGCATGGAAACAGTATATCGAAGTCGTTCGCCCCGCCTTTGTGACCACAGACCGGCTTAGCAGTTTAGAAGCATTTGGAGATTCTGGGATAAAACCCAACAATATCGGCAATTTACTTAATAGCCCAAATCTCAGGGTTTTTAAGGAACGAGACTTGATTGTTGCCGAAAGTGGTAAAATAACCATTGGTGCTTGGGGCTTTCGCCACAGAGTAAAAGTCGAACTCGAGAATCCAGATGATTTTGCCAAGCATTTTGCATTGCCAGTTGAAAGAAGTATTACTGCTTTTGACTGGCAAGTTGGGAAATTAGCTGCCGCCCAGAGTCAACTCGAGGCTGGGTTATTGATTGGTGCTTTGAGTACCCTTGAAGGTGAATTGTCCAATGAGGCGCAGTTGTTACGAGCAACTGCTCTTTTGAATCAAAATTGGCTATCGGAAGCCGATGTTATTTTGGATTGGCTCTTAAAAAAACGCCAGCTATTACCTCCCAAGCTCCATGATGCAATCCATTTGCAATTTGGACGCAGTGCTTTGAAGCATCGGCAATTTGCCCAAGCTAGAAAATTTGCTCTGACTATTAAAAATTCATCCGATGCTTTGATTATGGCTCATGCACATTTACTTTTAGGGTGCGTTGAACTCGCTGAGAACAAACTCGAGAATGCTATTCTCGAGTTTCGATTGGCACTTCATAGATTTTCAAGTGCCTATTGGTGGTGGGGTGTACTAGCCTGTCAAATCAATTTGGCTCGAGCTTTTTTGTACTGCCAAGATTACCCAAATGCCAGAGCATGGTTATCTTTGGCACAGTTGACCAGTTTACCAATGGATCAGGTGGTCAAAGCCGAGGTCTTAGAATTATCCCGTGAGCTTGCATTGGCTCAGCCAGAATTGGTTTTTGAAGCGCCATTCTTCTCAAGTGGGTCGGTCAGAAATGAATTGAATTTACGACTTGAGATGATAAAAAATACAGACAAAGAAGAGGCAGCTTTGGCGCATCAAGAACTGATTGATATTCTTGACCATGCAATCAATGCAGTACAACAAGCCGATGGGTTACTCGTACAACAAGCCGATGGGTTACTCGAGAAACCATGAATCAATTGTTGGGAATCTATTTTTTGTTGCTGACCATTGGCTTTGGATTGTTGTTCCGAGCCGCTTGGAATCAACCTCATACACTTTTACCCGCCAAAGGTTTTATTATCGCTTTGGCGTTTGCTGCTTTGTGGTCATTTGGAACGGCAGTTGAATTATTTCTATTGTGGTTTTCTGGAGAATCACAAGTTATTTTGGCACAGACAGGTTTTGTTTTACGAATGATTGGTTTTTATGGAGCAAGCATATCGTTGTATTTGTCAGCTTCGTTATTCGCAAATCCGAAACCAAATACGAATCGGGTGATGTTTTTTACGCTTCCTTTGTGTTTTTTTATGGTTTTTTTGATTTTCCATCCTATTTTTAGGTGGCAAGGTCGGTCTCTGTTTGCGACCGATTTTACAGTACAGCGAACTATTTTGGAATTCGAGCGTTTAGTTTTTGAACCGCAAGTAATTTTAACCCTAAGTTTGGTCTATGTGCTTTTCTTATTGGCAATTTCGATCACACCACTGGTTTTTAGTACGACTTCGCAAAAATCTTTTTGGCGAGATTCGGCGCTACTTATCAGTTCTGCATGGAGTTTTCCTTTAGTGTTGATGTTTTTCTCTAAGGCTGGTGCGACAGGCTGGGATTTAGGTTCGAGTAGCTTAGCGGTTGCATTATTAGGCAATTGGTTGGCGTTTCGGCAGAATTTTTTTCTTGATAGTCCTGTCTTAGAAAATCAACGAATGCAGGAATTAGAACTATCACTCAATACTGCTACACAAAAAGCCCTGGAAGAAAAAGCCCAACAAGCAGAACTTGAAAAAGAACAAGCCTTCACAAAAATTTTTCAATTAGAACTCGAAAAGCACCTTGATCAAGTCACAGGTTTACCAAATGCCTCGGCATTTACTCGAGACTGGAAGGCAATACAAGATTTTAGGACTGCTCGAGTGTTACTGGTTTTAGAATCCCAAAAACCAATTCTCGAGACCAAAAATCTGTTGCCAAAAGTATTTCAGGAACGTGTTTACCATCTCGAGGAAAGACTTTTTTGTATTTGGCTCGAGATGATAAAAACAGAAGATGTGCAAGTTTTGGCACAAGAAATGAACTTAGGTCATGTTGGTTTGGCTTGTACCCTTAAACATCCACATTCGCGCTTGCTTGAATTTGCCAAAAAAAGTTTAGAACGTGCTAAGGCAGAAGGCAGTATTGTTTCAAGCGAACCAAGTTACGAATTTTGGCAACGGGGTCTGGTCTAAAACGCGGTACGATGGGCGTATGGTTTTAATCACTGGCGCAACTGGTTTTATTGGCTCACATCTGGTGGATACACTACTGGCAAGAGGGCAACAAGTGCGGGTGCTGGCGCGTCCAAAAGGTGGTAAACCCAAGCCTCAAGAAAATTTGGAGGTTTTTGCTGCGCCCTTAACAACCGATGGATTGTCTCGAGCCGCCGATGGATGCAGCGTGGTCTATCACCTCGCAGGAATTACCAGAGCAAGTTCTGAAGCCGAATTTATGTGGGCAAACGCCGAAGGAACACGGGTAGCCGCCGTTGGCGCGGCTCAAGCTGGGGCAAGACTGGTCTATGTCTCGAGTTTAGCGGCGGCAGGTACAGGAACAATTGAACAACCGCGAAAAGTCAGCGATACGCCTGCGCCAATTACGATGTACGGACAAAGTAAACTTGAGGGCGAAATTCGGGTTTTAGAAACACCCAATCTAGAGTGGTGTATTTTGCGTCCACCAGGGGTCTACGGTCAGCGCGATAAAGATTTTTTATTTGCTTTTCAAGCTGCCAAGCGTGGTTTTTTTCCGATTCTGGGCAATCCCAAACGGGCGTATACACTTGTTTATGTGCATGACTTAATCAATGCCATTATTGGCTGTGCAGAACATCCAAACGCCGTTGGTAAAACGTATTTTGCTGGGCATTCAGTCCCCGTTTCGTACAACACCATCCTCGAGACACTGGCAAAACTTTTTGATAAGCCTTTTAATCCGATTTCCTTACCCAATGGGTTGCTCGAGGTCGCCGCCAATGCGGGTGAACTCGGGCGGTTTTTTGGGCAAGTTGGTTTAATCAATAAGTCGCGTCAACGCGATTTACTTTCGCCAGGTTGGGTCTGTGATGTCAGTGCGATTGAATCAGATTTGGGAGTGATGGCGCAAACTAATCTCGAGACTGGATTTGCCAAGACCCTCGAGTGGTACAGGGCGAGTAGATTACTTTGATGTGCCATTGGCAACATCTGTGACCAGATTTTCGAGTCGTATTTTGAGTTCGTTACTTAGGCTTTTTTTGTCGCGCCAGTCTTTGCCTGTCCAGTCTTGATTGGTGGCGTACACAAATCGCGGTGCAATCCAGACTCTAAAGTCGAGCATTAAACTGTTCATCATGCCTAATGCGCTCATGTAACTGTTTTTGCCACCTGCGGCGCAAATAAAACCTGCGATAGCGCCTTCAAGATAAGACCCGCCACATAACTCGAGTAAGTTCTTAGCGGCGGCGTTACCATCGTAATTGTAAATGGGTATGGAGAAAATAAAGCGGTTATATTGCTGCATTTGGCTTTTAAGTTGTTGCACTGTTGGGTCGTCCCAGGCTGCGTCTGTGCCAGCCAGTGGCAATGTGAATTGGCGTAGGTCAAGTAAATCTGCTTGGAGTTTCAAAGTTTTGGCTTGGTCAAGTGCTACTTGGGCGAGTTGTTGGGATTTACTGTCTGGGTTGAGGCTGGTGGCGATAATGAGAATTTTTGACATGGTTGTTTCCTTTTTGTTCGAGGGATGGTGAAATGCTGTTGGTGCGCGGCTGTGACGAAGGGTAAAGAACCGCATTGTTTGGCTCATAAATTCCTCTTTTGTTGAGTGTAGCAGAAATTTAATAATAAAACAAGTATTTACTATTTTTAATAAATTGTATAATTCAACCATGACTGAAAATCCAACCCTACAAAACCGCCCACCTGCTCAACGCACCATGCTCAATGCCCTTAAAAAACGAGGTTCATTACAAACCGAAGAACTGGCTCAAATCGCCAACATCACCCTTTCAGGCACACGCCAACATCTGAACTTACTCGAGGAGGACGGTTTAATCAGCCATTATGAAATACGCAACGGACGCGGCAGACCAAAACACCAGTATCAACTCACCCCAGCCGCCGATGCACTCTACCCACGCACATATAGCGAACTGACCAATGAAATCCTTGATTACCTCGAGCCAGAAACCTTAGCGACCGTTTTTACTCGCCGACGCGAGCGCCGACTACAACAAGCCCAAACCAGACTCGAACCATTAAAAACACTCCAGGCTCGAGTCCAAGAACTGGCACGAATTTTAGATGAAGATGGGTACTTAGCCGATGTAACACTCGAGGAAACTGGTTATAAAATTGTTGAGCATAATTGTGCGATTTTTGCAGTTGCCTTAAAGTACGGTCAAGCCTGTAGCAGCGAACTTGAGTTTATTCGGGCTGCACTGCCAGAAGCCGATGTGCAACGCGTAGCCCACATGGTTGCGGCGGGGCATGTCTGTGCTTATTTGGTGCAACCTAAATCTTCCAGAGTTTTGTAGACTGTTCCCGTGCCAGAAATTCTTAATCTATTTGAACTCGAAGCTGCGGCTCGAGGGTCTTTATCGCCAATGGCATTTGATTATTATGTCTCTGGCGCGGACGATGAAATCACATTGCTCGAGAACTTAGCCGCTTTTAAGCGTTTAGAACTGCATTATCGTGTACTGACAGGGGTAAATGAGCGCAGGCTCGAGACTCAGTTATTTGGGCAGAACATCAGTTTTCCTGTGATTGTTGCACCAACGGCTTTTCAAAGATTAGCCCATCCAGACGGCGAACTTGCTACCGCCAAAGCAACCCATCAAGCGGGAACAATCATGACCCTCTCGACGATTGCCAGTGCCAGTTTAGAAGAGGTTCGTGCCAGCAGCCCAGAATTGCCATTGTGGTTTCAGGTCTATTTGTACAAAGACCAAGCACTGAATCTCGAGTTGTTGCGGCGTGCCGAGGCAGTGGGCGTAAAAGCCTTGGCTTTAACGGTAGATACCCCAGTCTGGGGGCGGCGTGAACGAGATATTCGCAATCGGTTTAGTTTACCAGACGGCATTCATTTGGGTAATTTAATGAGTGGCTTAGATTCTTTACCCAAAGGCGCAGGTTCAGGTTTAAGTGCTTATGTCCACGAGATGTTTAAGCTCGATTTGGGTTTTTCAGACCTTGCTTGGCTTCGTAACCACACCGATTTACCGATTTTGGTCAAAGGGATTTGTCATCCAGAAGATGCTGTAAAATCTCTCGAGCATGGCGCAAATGGAATTTGGGTCTCGAATCACGGCGGGCGACAATTAGACACTGCCCCAGCCGCAATCAGTGTGTTGCCTCGAGTGGCAGATGCAGTGGCAAACCGCGCTCCTATTATTTTAGATGGAGGTGTCAGACGCGGCACAGACGTGGTCAAAGCCTTGGCACTTGGGGCAACGGCTGTAGCGATTGGCAGACCGATTTTGTGGTCACTAGCAGTTGGTGGACAAGAATCCGTAACCCAAACGCTCGAGTTATTGCGAGCCGAAATAGACACCGCTCTTGGCTTATGTGGTTTTGAAAACCTCGACATCTCGAGAAATATCATTGGAGAACACAGATGATTTTGAATTTACTGGAACTTGAAGCGGCAGCCAAAGCATCAATGTCGTCAATGGCATTTGAGTATTATGTCGGTGGCGCAAATGACGAAATCACAGTGTTTGAAAACCGTGAAGCCTTTAAGCGTTTATTTTTGCATTACCGTGTCTTGACAGGCGTAAATGAACGCAAGCTCGAGACCAGTTTATTTGGACAAAAAATTTCGATGCCAGTCATTGTTGCACCCACGGCTTTTCATCGCCTTGCCCATACCGATGGCGAGCGTGCCACGGCACGAGCCGCCCAGCAAGCCGATACGATTATGACCGTATCAACCAGCAGCAGTGTCTCACTCGAGGATATTCGTGCCGGTAGCACCGACGCGAAGCTGTGGTTTCAGTTGTATCTTTTTAAGGATATAGAAGCCAGTCTCGAGGTGCTGCGCCGCGCAGAGAGCATTGGCGTAAAAGCCCTTGTTCTGACGGTGGATACACCGATTTTAGGACGGCGTGAACGAGATATACGCGAGGGATTTTATTTACCTGACGGGATTCAAATGGCAAATTTTAAGACTGATTTACCCAAAAGCCAAGGCTCGAGTTTGAATGCCCACGCACATCAGAATTTCAAGATGAATCTAAGTTTTACTGACCTTGCTTGGCTTCGCAATCAAACCAATTTACCGATTTTGGTCAAAGGGATTTGTCATCCAGAAGATGCACTTTTATCACTCGAGCATGGTGCAAATGGGATTTGGGTCTCGAATCACGGCGGGCGACAACTCGACACTGCTCCAGCCACGATCAGCGTTTTACCTCGAGTAGCAGATGTGGTCGCTGGGCAAGTACCAATTATTTTAGATGGTGGTGTGCGGCGCGGCACAGATGTGGTTAAAGCCCTTGCGCTTGGGGCAAATGCAGTAGCGCTTGGCAGACCGATTTTGTGGTCACTGGCAGTTGGTGGGCAAGAAGCCGTAACGCAGACCCTCGAGTTGCTGCGGGCAGAACTGGATTCGGCACTTGGCTTATGTGGTTATGCCGATTTGCGTCTACCAAAAGCATTGTTAGGGTGAAATTCAACGAGTGGCATGTTAAACTTTTGGTATGATTAAGGTTACAATTTGGAACGAAGCCCGCCATGAGTACAAAAACGCTGTGGTTGCCAGTATTTACCCCGAAGGAATTCACGGGGCTATCGCTAAAGCCTTTCCAGCCACCGATTTTATGGTGCGAACTGCAACCCTAGACCAACCCGAACATGGGCTAAGCCAAGAAGTTCTCGACTCAACCGATGTGTTGTACTGGTGGGGTCATATGGCGCACAGCGAGGTCTCGGATGAAATCGTCGAGCGCGTCAAGGCTCGAGTGTTATCGGGCATGGGGTTGGTGGTGCTTCACTCTGGGCATTTTAGTAAAATTTTTAAGACCCTGATGGGAACAAGCTGCGACCTCAAATGGCGTGAAGCCAATGACCGCGAACGCATTTGGACTGTTGCCCCTGGTCATCCTATCGCCAAGGGCTTACCAGAGTGCATTCTGCTCGAGACCGAAGAAATGTACGGCGAGCATTTTGATATTCCAGCCCCAGAAGAACTGATTTTTGTTTCGTGGTTTTCTGGCGGCGAGGTGTTTAGGAGTGGTTGCACTTACCAACGTGGTGAGGGACGAATTTTCTACTTCCGCCCCGGTCATGAAATTTACCCGACCTATCACAATCCACAAATTCATCAGGTCTTAGTCAATGCCGCACATTGGGCAGCCCCAAGCAAAGGCGCAACACCAGTCTATGGTAATGCCAAGCCTTTGGAAGTTTTGCCTGCATAACTGTACGCCAATCAGATGTTCAATTCGTTTTTCCAGACTAAAATTTTGGTATGAAAGTTGTTTTACTTCTTGCCTTATTTATCTCAAGCGCCTTTGCCCAAAGGCTGCAAGATGCGCTTTTGCTGTATGCCAATGGTGACTTTTTAGAAGCCAGTCAAGTTGCCCAAAAACTCGAGACAACGGAAGGTTTTGCCTTGGCTGCTCGGGCATTGTACGAACATGCGATGGAATTACCGATTTCTAAACGCGAACCTCTGATGGTGCGTTGTGAAAAATTTGCTCGAGAGGCATTGGACTTAAACCCCAAAAACGCCGATGCGTATTTTGAACTTGGCGCAAGTGCTGGGCAGTTTGCTTTGTTGCGCGGCACAGTCTGGGCGTTTTTGAATGGTGTGCCACAACAAATCCGTGGGTATTTTGAACGTAGTCTTGAATTAAATCCGCGTCATGTGTTTGCAATGGTTGCCTTGGCGCGTTGGCATGCCGAAGTGGTGGTGGGTGGTGGCGGCTTTTTGTACAACGCCAGTGCCGAAGAAGCCCTGAAATT
>JANNEE010000177.1:0-2118 GCA_031388325.1 Deinococcales bacterium | reverse complement strand
CCGAACTGGAACGCGATGACATCAATAGCAAAACCATTGTACAGATGATGGTTGGACGCGACCTTGCACTGCCTAAACGCCAAGTCAAACCAAGTCTTCAAACCATTGTCCTTGAAACCCGCGACTTGACCGATGGAGTTCATCTTGAACCAACTCATTTTCGTTTACACCAAAACGAAATTCTTGGTTTAGCAGGTGTAGTTGGTGCTGGGTGTAGCCAATTGATGAATTTACTTTATGGTGTAGAACGCTTAACAGGTGGGCAGATTCGACTCAACAATCAAACTATTGCCATAAAATCACCCACCGATGCAATAGCGGCTGGAATGGCATTGGTCAGTAAAAATAATACTGAACAAAGTATCTTTAGAAGTCTTAATGCCGAAGAAAACGTTGTTATGCCTGTCTTAAAACAACACACACAATACGGTTTCTTAATACTAAAAAAATTACATCAAACTTTTCTCGACATCACCAATGCCATGCGACTCGAGACCAATTCAGAAGCAAGCCAACACTTATCTACTGGTACACAACAAAAACTCCTTATCGCCCGAGCCTTAATTCAGCATCCCAAAGTCCTGATTCTTGACGACCCATGCAAAGGTGTAGATATTGCCGCAAAACACGACATTGAACAATTGCTGCTCGAGTTATCCAGCCAAGGTATGGCGATTATCCTGATTTCCTCAGAATTTGCTGATCTCGAGCGCCTTTGCGATAGGGTATTGGTGATGCGCCAAGGGGCGATCGTCGCAGAATTAAAAAATCGGCAAATTTTACAATCAGAAATGGTTGCTTACGCGACTGGGGCTAAACAAGCCAATGACGATTGAAGTCGAGGCGACCACTAGATTCTCGAGTAGAGAACAGGCAAACTAAGCAATATGAATCTCGAGACCGATTTACAAGCCCTTTTTGAACCACAAGCCCTATCTAACCCGTACCTCGGTTACGAAAAGGCTCGAGAACACGGACAACTTGTACCGATGCCAGCTTGGGGCAGTGCTTTTGCTTTTGGTTTAGAGGCGGTCAATGCGATGTTTAAGCACCCAAACGCCAGTGCCAACCGCCTCGGACAAACAGGAGAAAATTGGTTCAGTACCAATTTATTACAACCAATGATGCTTTTTCATGACGCGAGTTCGCATCTGCGTTTACGCAGTTTGGTTTCTCAAGCCTTTACGCCAAAAGCGGTGTCCGAAACTCGAGCAGTGATTGCCAGTCTGAGCCAAGAGTTACTCGAGTACCATGCCACCCACGGCGGCGACTTTTTGACCAATGTGGCTGTGCCACTGCCAATGTTAGTGATTGCTAAGTTACTTGGTTTGGAAACCGTAGACCGTGTGGCGTTTAGAAATTGGGCAGATGCACTGGTGATTGTGTTGGACGGAAGTTCCTTAAACCAAACCAATGCTGGTAAGCTGCAACAACAGATTGGCGAGATGTTAGCCTACTTTGAAAAATCTGCCGAAACCATGAAAATGCAGAACGCCTCTGGGGTGCTAGGGGCAATGGCTCGAGCCGAAGCCGTGGGACAACGTTTAAGCCGCGAAGAACTGCTGGCGAATGCTGCGCTGTTACTAGCGGCGGGTTTTGAAACCACTACCAATTTAATCGCAGGAGCAATGCTGGCTTTTTCGGATCATCCAGCCCAATGGCAGAAATTACTCGAGCATCCAGAATGGGGGGTCAATGCCACCGAGGAGTGTCTGCGCTTTGTTACCCCAGTCCAAGCCACCAGCCGACTGCTGACTGCCGATACCCAGTGGCTCGAGTATGCCCTGCCTAAAGGCACACATCTTTCTTTGATGCTTGGGGCTGCCAACCGTGACCCAACAAAATTTACGAATCCAGACCAGTTTGATATTGCTAGGGTCAACGCCAATCAGCATGTGGCATTTGCCAGTGGCGCACATTACTGTCTAGGCGCACCACTGGCTCGGCTCGAGATGCAGGTTTTTCTTGAGCAGTTAGGTCTTTATTACCCCGATTTTGTTGTGCCAGCCCAAACCCTCGAGTACCGCCCAAATTTTTCAATTCGTGGTTTGATGGGCTTAGAGGTACAACTTACTCAATTCGGTAGGTCGCATTGACAATTGCACGGACATCTTTTTC